>NZ_JARWRU010000189.1 GCF_029867845.1 Nocardia farcinica
CGCGAGCACCCCCGGCGCGCCGAGCGCGCGGTGCGCCCCCGGCCTCGGCGCGGGGCCGGGGGCGGCGCCGCCGCGACGCGGAATCGCCGTGAGGAACAAAGGAATAAGGAGAAGCAGGCCGCCGAAGATGCCGAGGCGGTACCAGCGGTCGACCGGGAAGGAGATGGTGATCGGGCCGGTCGCGTCAGCCGGCAGCAGCCAGGCCTGCTGCCAGCCGTCGACCACCACCGGGTCGAGCGCGCGCCCGTCCGCCGTGTGCGCCCGCCAGCCCACGTTGGTGCTCAGCGGGAGCACGAGAAGCCTGTCGTCGGCGACGCTTTCGGCGCGGCCGAGTTCGACCAGCCCCCGGTCGATGTCGGTGCGCACCAGCTGGAGCCGGTCGACGCTGAACAGTTCGGTCGGCGAGACGACCACCTCGGGTTCCCCCGGCAGCACGGTGAATTCGGCCGCGCCGTCCCCTTCCGCGCCGCATACCCGCGCGACGACCGGTGCGCCGGAAAGGAATTCGGATGCCGTCGCCGTGACGGTCGTCGGCATGGTCGTCCCGGCCGTGGCCACCGTGGGTCCGGCCTCGCACGGCACCGTGACCAGCCGGTCCGCCGGGGCGGGCGCCGGATAGGACGGTCCGAGCACCTCGATCTCGGCCAGTCCGGGCGGCTGGGTCTGCGCGAATCCCAGTGCGGTGCGGTCGAGCACGCTCTTCCAGCTGTGGATGCTGATCTCGATCCGGTCGGTCACCACCGGATGCAGTTCGATCCTGGCGGGCGTGCCGGGCTCGCGGTCCGGGTCGAGTTGCCGAACCTGCGGTCCCGCACCGAGATCGACCGTCACGGCGGTGGGTTCGGCGGGCAGGCTGCCAAGCGAGGTGGTCAGGTCGAGGCCGGTGACCAGGGCGGGCTCGGGCAGTTCGACGGTCAGCGTCGGTTTGCCCGCCGCGTAGCCGCGCACCGAGTCCTCGGGGGCGATCCAGCTGGTGCGCGGGTCGCCGTCGGTGGCGGCCCAGGCCGAGCCGCGCAGGTCGCCCACATCGGCGCGACCGCGGGCGACCGGACGCGCCGGATCGGTCAGCAGCGCCTCCAGCGCGGGGCCCTGCCGGGTGCGCACGGTCAGTTCCGGCGTCAACCGCATCGGCTCGGGAACCGCCAGGGTGCGGGAGAACACGCCCGGCTCCTCCGGGGCCAGCGCCAGGCCCTTGCTGCAGCGCACCCGTTCGGGACCGTCGAAACAACCACTGCGGCCGGGGAATTCCTGACCGAGATCCCAGCCGAGCACCTGCCCGTCGCCGGGGGTCGGCGGCAGCAGGGTGTGGTGGCGGATGTCGACGGCGCGCGGGTTGTCCCGGTCGGCGTAGTCCTCGAGCGCGAGCTCGCTGATGCCGAACTGTCCGCCCGCCGAGCCGCGTTCGGTGCGCAGCGCGGTGATGGTGATCCACTCGGTGCGGCCGGGTGGCAGCGGCATGGCGAACGGCTCGCCGGGGCCGGGCACCCGGGCGGACACACTGCCGTTCTCGGTGCGCGCCTCCACCCACTTCACCGGGTCGCCGATGGCCGCGCCGCTGGTGGTCAGCCGCAGCAGGCCGTTGGCGACCGGCTCGTCGAGGTCCAGCCGCAGCCACTGGCCGACGGCGACCTCGGTGCCGTTGCTGATCCACGCGGTCGAGGGGTCGCCGTCCACGGCGGCGGCGGTGGAACTGCCGGGGGAGGCACCGCCGAGCTGGGTGGCGTCGGCGGCGGAGCTTGAGGCGGTGATGGTCGCGCCGGACCAGCCGCCCTGCACCAGCTCGGCGCCCGCCACCGGATAGTCGGGGACGAGATTGTGGGTGCGGCGGGCGTCGTCGGGGCCGCGCAGCGCGGAGTTGTGATTGTCGACGCGGCCGAAGTCGGCCTCCCGGTTCATCGGGGTGTCGGTGACGGTGACCGGACCGACCGGGATTCCGGCGCGCTCGGCGTCGGCGGCCAGCAGGCTCGGCCCGGTGACGCCGAGATCGCGATTGCGCCGCTCCAGCACCTCGGGTCCGCCCTGCACCACCGGCACCCCGGCCAGCGGCACGGTGTAGGCGCCGGGGAAGGAATCGGGCGCGCCGGTGCCGGAGCGGACCGTGACGTCGTCCATGTCGGGGCCGCGCGGGACCTCCACCCGGTAGATCTCGACCGCGGGATAGGTGGGGCGAAGATCGCCGTCGGCCACCAGATCCTCGGCGATCACCGACGACTCGATGGGGCCGCCGAACTCGGCCACCCTGGTCAGGCCGGGCGATCCCTCGATCGCCTGATGGGCCAGCATGGGCCTGGTGGAGCGGCTGGTCTCCGGGTCGAGGTCGTTGCGCAGCACCAGCACGCCGATGCCCTGATCGGCCAGGGTGGCGGCCAGCCCGGCGGAGGGCCGGCCGTCGGCGATCAACCGCTGCACCGAATCCATGGCGCGGATGGTGCCCGGCGGGTTCAGCGGCACCGCGTCGCGCACCGCCCACGGCGTGCTCGCCAGCGCCTGCAACGGCTCGTCGCGGGTCAGGCCCCACACCTGGCTGCCGAACGGCGCACCCGGCACCACCAGCGCCCTGGTGTCGGCGGCGTTGTCGGCCAGCCATGCCGCGGTCTGCCGCCAGTACGACGGAATCTCGTCGTAGGCGCCGCGCGGGGCCAGCTTGCCGGTCCAGGCCAGCGAGGTCGACAGCACCAGCGCGGTCAGGATGAGCGCGGTGACCGCCACCATGCGGTCGCGCTCGGGGCGGGAGAACGCGGTCATCGCCTCGCGCCACGGCACCGTCACCGGCAGCGGCACCCGGCCGATCAGGTGGGCCAGGCCGAGCACCAGCGGGATGCGGATCAGCGGCTCCAGCTTGTGCACATTGCGCAGCGGCGCGCCGCCGGAGTCGAGGAACACCCGCACCGACTCGGCGAACGGACCGCTCAGCTCGCCGACGAAGCCCGCGCAGATGCCGACCAGGCCGACCAGCAGGATCAGGCTCAGCCGCCCGCGATGCGGCATCGAGCGCATCGCCAGCCCGGCCATGCCCGCGGCCGCCAGCAGCCCGGTCGCCAGCACCGCGGCGGGCTGGGTGACCAGCACCGCGCCCGCGATGCGCTCGGGGGAGACGAACGGCGTCCAGCTGTCGGTGCCGCGCAGCACCTCGGCCAGCGAGGCCCACTGCGTGGTGACGCCGGAGGATTCGATGTAGTCCAGGAACGGCGGGCTGACCGCGCCGAGCAGCAGCAGCGGCACCGCCCACCACAGCGTGGCCAGCAACAGCAGCGGCACCCAGGCCAGGGTGAACCGCCACCAACGCCGGTTCGGCCGGTAGGAGGCCCACCACAGCAGCGCGGGCAGGAACGCCGCGACCGTGGCCACCGCGTTCACCGCGCCCATCAACGCCAGCGCGACCGCGCTGCCCGCGGGCGAGTCCGCGCCGCCGCGCCGCGGCCGGCGGCTGGCAACGCCGCGCGGGGCGGGCGCGAGCAGCACCTAGGGCGCCAGCACCATCGGCAGCGTCTCCGAGGAGATCGAGCCGAGCGTGGTGAGGACCCTGGGGGAGAGCGTGTACGCGACCGCCGCGACGACCCGCGATCCCCGGCTGCCGATGCCGAGGGTCTCGGCCAGCCGGACGATGCCCCAGAACCCGGCGAGCAGCAGCAGCGCCCACCAGACGCGCTGGGTGACCCACGCGGGCAGGCCGAGCAGATCGCCGAGCGAGAAGAAGCTCCCGTGCGGGAAGAAATACCCGTACGCCTGGTTCTGGACCTGGCCCATCGGGGCCTGGCTGCTCCACAGATGCGAGGCGCGGTCGAGGAAACCCAGCGGATTCTGCGCCAGGTCGTATTTCGTGTCGGCGACCGTCAGGCCGGGCGCCTGCAGGAAGGAGAGCAGGAACGCCGCGACCACGGTCCCGGCGAACCAGCGTCTACCGAGCGGCGCGGCCCCGGGGCGATCGAAGGTGTCGCCACGGTCCGCGCCTCGGGTGCCGAGCGTGTCGGCGGATGAAGCGGAGGTCGACGACTCAGCGGCTGCCGTACTCAACGCTGTTCAGCAGCGAGGAGTCGGCATCGCCGCTACGGTCGATGTCCGGGCGCGAGTTCTGGGCGACCGCCGCGGTGATACCGAAGACCGCGATGGCGCCGATCACGGCACCGGCCACAGCACTCGCAATCCCGGGAACAGCAAACTTCATCGCGGTACTCCAATACGTCGTGACAGGCTATGTCGTGACCGACACACTGCGGGCCAACCTACCGCATGATCGGGCTCGCCCGCGCGAAAGGTCATTGGGAAGTCGCTCAATGCGCGGGCGTCCGGCAGTCCAGAGCTCCCAAGAAGGTGCGTAGTTTCGCGGTGGTCTCGTCCAGTTCTTCCCTCGGTTGCGAGGCCGCGACGATGCCGCCGCCCGCGTAGGCGCGCAGCGAGCGGCGGTCGGCCGACAGCTCGGCGCAGCGGATCGCGACCAGCCACGCGCCGTCGCCGCCTGCGTCGCACCAGCCGACCGCGCCGCCGTAGAAACCGCGGTCGCCCTCGTCTCTGGTGATGGCCTCCAGCGCGGCCGCCGTCGGCGTCCCGCACACCGCCGGGGTCGGGTGCAGCAGCACCGCCAGATCGAGCGCGGTGACCGAGGGATCGCGCAGCCTGCCGGTGATGGGCGTGGCCAGATGCCACACGTCGTGGGTCCGCACCAGTCGCGGCGCGTCGGGGATGTCCAGCTCGGCGCAGAGCGGGGCCAGGATGCCCGCGAGCCAGTCGACGACGTAGGAGTGCTCCTCCCGGTTCTTGGCGCTGGCCAGCAGGCCAGCCGCCAGTGCGGCGTGCGCCCGCCGGGGGGGCCCACCCCGCCAGCGTGCCCCCCCCCGCCCGTGCGGGGCGGGGAACCCCCCCC
>NZ_JARWRU010000190.1 GCF_029867845.1 Nocardia farcinica
CGGGTCTCCTTCGGGTCTCGGCGCTGTCCGCGCCGTCTCCCGACGCGACCGGCATCTGTTCCCGGGTCACCGGTGCGCATCGCGGCGATGCTCGTCACGGGTATCGGTGGCGCGACAACCGGCGGCGCATCGTGCGGACACAACGAGTTCCATTCCTAGCACCGGGTCCGGGCACGGGAAAGCGATTTTCCGGCCCGGTGGCCGCCCCCGGTCCGGCCCCTGGGCGTGTGCTTGTCTGTCGGGCATGGATACGAAGCTGGTCCGCGCCGGTGCCGGTGTGCTCGCGGGGCTGGCGACGTCGGCGGGGGCGACGGGGGTTGTGCTGCATTTCGCGCGGCTGTCGTGGGGGCCGGTGGTGCTGGCCGCTTCCGGCGCGCCGTATCTGATGGGGTGCGCGCTGCTCGGGGCGGCGGTGTTCGCCGGGATGCGGCACTGGGTGGGTGTGTCGGCGGCGGCGGTGGTTCTCGCCGGCGCGGTGTGGACGCAGGCGCCGCTGTATGTTGCGCGGGCCGACGACGGAGACGGCCCGGTGGTGACGGTGATGCAGGCCAATCTGCTGTTCGACGGCGCTGATCCGGGTGCGCTGGTGGAGCTGGTGCGGGATCGGGAGGTGGCGGTATTGACCGTCGATGAGCTCACACCGGGGGCGCTCGCGGCGCTGGGCGCGTCCGGGCTGGACGAGCTGTTGCCGCACCGGTATGTCTCCCCGGGCCGGACGGCGGCGGGAACGGGCATCTGGAGTCGGTTCCCGTTGTCGGAGACGGTGGAGTACGACGGGTTCGTGTTGAACCAGTTGTCGGCGACGGCGACGGTGCCCGGGGTGGGGCCGGTGAGCGTGTACGCGCTGCATCCGGTGCCGCCGGTGTACGGGGTGCGGGTGTGGGCGGACGAGTTGCGGCGGTTACGGCAGATCATCGGCCGGGCGCCGGAAGGGCGGCCTGTCATCGTGGGCGGGGATTTCAACGCGACCCACGATCACGCGCAGTTCCGGGCGCTGACCTCGGGGCGGTTCGAGGACGCGGCCGAGCAGGCGGGGGCGGGGCATCTGGTGACCTATCCGACGGACAAGCGGTTCCCGCCGGTGGTGGGTATCGATCATGTGCTGGTTGCCGGTGGCCGGGCGTTGTCGGTGCAGACGGTGGACCTGCCGGGCGCGGATCATCGGGCGCTGGTGGCGCGGGTGCGGCTGGAGGCGTAGCCGGGGTAGTCACACTCGCGGCGGCCACGTTGTCACTTCTTCGACGGACACGATGTCGAGGAAGAAGGTGCAGGTCCGATGAATGTCGCCTATCACGTGGTCGCGGTGGTCAGTGGGCGCGCTCGGCCTGCTCGCCGGGTTCGTGGTTTCCGCGGTGGGGATCGCGGCGGCGATCGGGTTGATCCTGTACTTCCTCGGGGCGGCGGCCACCACGATCCGGGCCCGCTCGTATGCGACCACGGTGTTCGCGCCTGCCGCGGCCACGCTTGCGCTGCAACTGGCGGCGTGAGGTCGGGGTCAGTACAGGTCGACGCCGTGCCACAGGTCGCGGACCGGGCACGGGTCGTCGACCACCTCCGGGTGCAGGTCCAGGCGCATGGTGGCGCGCCGGGTGGGTTCGTATTCGGGCCAGTCGAGGCGGCCGGTGCTCGCGAACCGCACCCAGGCGCCGTGGACGAGGTCGGCGAGCGCCTGTGGTGGGGTGGGGCCGGTGATCCAGCGCATGCGTTCGTCGTCGAGCCGGTCGAAGGCGAACGGGACCTCGAGGAAGTGGCACGAGCCGAGTTCGCCGTCGAATTGCGGTGATCGCCAGGTGAATTCGTACATATAGGTGGCCGCGGGGGCCTGGGCGCGGGCTTCGGCGAGGCGGATGCCGGGGATGGTGTAGAACCAGTCGCCTTGCAGGATCGCCAGCAGCGCACCGGGATTCGCGCCGGGGTAGGCCGCCCGGTAGGCGGGGAGCGCGCGGTCGACGGGCAGCCGGTACAGGCGCATGGCGGTGGTGAGTTCGTCCTCGGTGACCGAGTCGAGGTCGCGGAAGGGGACCAGGGACAGGCGGCCTTCCTCGGCGTTGTGGCCGATGAGCATGTCGATGCCTGCGCTCGCTCCCGCGGTGACGGCGTCGATGGGGGTGGCGGGCAGGGTGTCGCCGTCGATGGTGGGGCGCCACATGTTGACCCGGCAGCCGGGTTCGCCGCCCCAGCGTTGCGGGTCGGGGTGTTCGGCGAGGTCGGCCATGACGGCGAGCTGGGCGTCGAGCACCCGTGGCACGCCGGCTTCGGCGATCGCTTCCCTGGTGGGGGCGACACCGAGTTTCGCGGCGAGCCGGCGGCCGATGTCGAGGGCGGTGTCGGCGCGGTAGCAGATGTTGCCCGCTCCGCTCTGGAGGATGGCGCGATGGAACAGTCCACCGGCGGCGGCCATGGTGGCGAGAGTGCCGACGGCCATGGCGCCGGCGGACTGCCCGAAGACGGTGACATTGCCGGGGTCGCCGCCGAAGGCGGCGATGTTGTCGTGCACCCAGCGCAGGGCGGCGATCTGGTCGAGCAGCGCGACATCGGCGACCCCGTCGTCGAGGAACAGGTAGCCTTCGGCGCCGAGCCGGTAGTTGATCGCCACGAGGACAACGCCGTCGCGGGCGAAGGCGCTGCCGTCGTAGAGGCCGGTGCTGCCGGTGTCGAAGCCGCCGCCGTAGATCCACACCATGACCGGCAGGTTCGCCGCACCGGGGTCGGGGGTCCAGATGTCGAGGTTGAGGTATTCCTCGCCGGGGACGGGTGGGGCGAAGAAGTCCAGCGGCGGCGGGGTTTCCGGTTGCGGTGGGGTGGGGCCGGGCGTGGTGGCCGCGCGCACGCCGTCCCAGGGTTCGGCCGGGCGGGGTGGCAGGTAGCGGTCGACGCCTTTGGGTGGGGCGGCGTACGGGATGCCTTTGAAGGAGTGCACACCGTCGGCGACTGCGCCGCGCACGCGTCCGGCGGCGGTCGTGACGATCGTTTCCCGCGGTTGGCCACCGCATCCGGTGGTGGCCGCGCCGAGCAGCGTGGCGGTGACGGCGGTGGTGCGGAGAAATGCTCTTCGGTTCATAACGCCTCATTCCTACGATGTAGGTTTCGCCGTCGACGGTATAACCTACGGTGTAGGTTCGGCAAGGGTTGGAGGTTCCGGGTGGCCAGACGCACGCAGGGCACGGCGGCGGGGTTGGATCGCGCCCGGATCGCCGCGGCCGCGGTGGCCCTGATCGACCGCGACGGGCTCGAGCGTTTCGGTGTGCGCAGGCTGGCCGAGGCCCTCGGGGTGGATCCGATGTCGATCTATCACCACATCAAGGGCAAAGCGGCCCTGCTGGACGCGGCGTCGGAGGCGGTGCTCGCCGAGGTGGCGGACACCCTGGAGGCGGGCGGCGACGGTGGCGGGGACTGGGAGGAACTGGCCCGCCGCATCGCCCGCGCCTATCGTGAGGTCGCTTTCCGGCACCCGCACGTCGTTCCGCTGCTGGCGACCCGCCCGCAGGTCTCCCCCGTGGCGTTGTCGGCTCTCGAGCGGCTGGTCGCCGCCATGCGGGCGGCCGGTCTGCCCGACCGGGTGATCGCGGACGTGCCGCTGACCCTGTTCGGGTTCCTCAACGGTTATCTGCTGGCCGTGGTCGGTGGCGATCCGGGCGGTGAGCCCGGGGTGCCGCCGATCGACGCGGACCGCTATCCGGCGATGGCATCGGTGGCTCCGCTGCTGACCGGGTTCGGCTCGGCGGCGGAGTTCGAGCGCCTGCTCGACACTCTCGTCGCCGGGATCGTCGATCGCGCTCGCCGGTGATGGGGTTCCGGTGGTGATCGCCGAAAATCGGGCGGATATGGCGTAGCTGCTTCCGGGCACGCAACCTCGAGGTCAAGGTCCCTGCCAGCGGTCACGACCTGGGACCGGGGACACCCGATGTCTCCGAGCGGGCCGAGAAGACCGCACTCACCATCGCCACAGCGATCGACAACCACCTCGACGACCTGATGCCCTGGCCCGAATAGCCACGACCCCTAGGGGTGCCGACAGGAGACGGTCGGTCCGTCGACTTGCTGATCCACCCCCAGCCGCTCCGCCAACCGGGCCACCGCCACCAACGGTGCCGCCGCCCCCTTGTCCGGCACGAATCCCAGCCACGGCAAGGCGCACAGCGCCACCGACAGGCCCAATCGATCCGACGCACCCCGGCCGCGGCCCGGATCGACGAACGCCGAATCGGCGGGCGTCAGCCTTCGGCGATTGCTACGGAACCCCGTGATCCGGGCGTGGCCGGGTGGGGCGGATCGCGGCCGGCGCGCCGCGTTCGGGCCGTTGACGGACGAGCAGCGCGCCCTGGTGATCGCGACGTCGCGCGCCTACGAGGCGGCGGTCTCCGCCGAGTAGTCCGACCGGCCGGTGGTGAGCACACCCTCGACCACCCGCGCCATGCGCGCCCGGAAGGTCTCGGGGCCGAAGGATTCGGCGTGGGCGCGGATCCTGCCGGGGTCGAGGTCGGTGGCGGCGGGGTCGGCGACCACGGCCGCGAATCCTTCGACGACGCTGTCGTCGTCACCGGCGGGGACGTGGACGCCGCTGAGGCCGGGCACGACGGTGTCGAGGGCGCCGCCCTCCCCCACCGCGACGACGGGGGCGCCGCAGGCCATCGCTTCGACGGGGATGATGCCGAAATCCTCGACACCTGGCATGAGCAGGGTGTGGCAGCGGCGGTACATGTCGACCAGGACGTCGTCGGGGGCGGCGCCGAGGAAGGTGGTCTCGGGACCGGCGAGGGCTTCCAGGTGGCGGCGGTAGCGGCCGTCGCCGACGACGACCAGACGACGGCCGGTGCGGCGGGCGATGCGGATGGCCAGGTCGGGGCGCTTGTAGGGGACCAGACGGCCGGCGAACAGCAGGAAGTCCTCGCGCGGGAGCGACGGGTCGGGGGCGAAACGGTCCAGGCGCACGGGTGGGTTGACGACCTCGGCGGGCAGCCCCCACCAGTCGCGGACGCGGTCGGCGACGGCGCGGGAGTTGGCGACGACAGCGGTCAGGTGCCCGGCGGCGGCCAGTTCGGCGCGGCGGGCGAGCACCCCGAGCGCGGCGAGCGCGGCACGGCCCGCGGGGCCGCCCGCTTCGCGGGCACGGAAGGCCGGTTCCCACGCCCAGCGGGCTGGACTGTGCACGTAGGCGACGACGGGGGCGTCGGTGGCCAGCGCGGCCTGGATCGCGAAGGAATGGTGGCTGACGACGACCGCGTCGTAGCCGCGCAGCGGCAGTCCGCGCAGGGCGCGCGGCATGAGCGGCATGAGCGGGGCGTGGGAGCGGCGGCCGGTGGCGGCGTGCAGGCGGTCGAGCCAGGTGCCGGTGATGGTGTCCCACGGCGGGTGGGCGATGGCGGGGGCGCGGGCGGTGTCGACCAGCGGCGCGAACACCTCCGCGTGCGGCCAGGTGCGCGCGAACTCACCGACGACCGCTTCGGAGCCGCCGTATTCGGTGAAACGTTCGTGCACGATCGCGATGCGCGGCGAGGTCATCGGAAGCTCTCCTGTCGGTGTCCGGCCATGTGGGATCGGTGGCAGCACCGCGCTTTCGCCGTCACGACAGCCCCGCCGCGAGGGCGGCCGGGTCGAGCCGTCGTGGTTGGGCGCGCGCACGCAGGGCGGGGGCGACCGGGCGGCCTTCGAGCAGTCCGTCGACGCCGCCCTGATCCAGGGCGCGCGCGTAGACGGCGGCGGCGGCGCGGCAGGCGTCGAGGGTGTGGTCGATGTCGGCGTCGGTGTGGGCGGCGGAGGTGACGAACGACTGCCCGAGCACGCCGTGTCGCACCAGTTCCTGGAGGAACAGGGTGCGCAACGGCTGGGAGGGCTGCCTGTCGGGGTCGAGGGTCTGGAAGATCAGGCAGGAGGGGCGGCCCGCGACGCGCAGGTGGTCGCCGATGCCGAGTTCGCCGGTGATCTGCTCGAATCCGGCGCGCAGACGTTCACCCGCGGCTTCCATGCGGCCGATGGGGTCGGTGGTGGCGTAGGCGTGGGCGACGGCGAGGTAGGCGGCCAGCGAACCGGTTTCGGGGCCGTGGGTGGTGGACAGCAGGAACACGCGGTCGGCGTCGGTGTTCAGGCCGCCGAGTTCCATGTGTTCCCGCCTGCCGGCGAGGGCGGAGATCGGGAACCCGTTGCCCATGGCCTTGCCCCAGCACGACAGGTCGGGGGTGACGCCGTAGACCTGCTGCGCGCCGCCGGCCGACCAGCGGTAGCCGGTGATCATCTCGTCGAACACCAGCAGCGCGCCGTGCCGGTCGCACAGGGCGCGCACCCCGGCGAGATAGCCCGGTGGCGGTTCGTGCAGGGCGGTGGCGGCTTCCATGACGACGCAGGCGATGTCGTGCCCGGTGAGCAGGGCGTCGAGGGCGGGCAGGTCGCCGTAGGGGAAGGTGACGGTGGCCGGGGCGGGGATGCCGGCGTTCATGGCGGTGGTGCCGATGAACCAGTCGTCGACGGAGAAGAACGGCTGCAGGCAGACCGCGACGGTGGTGCGGCCGGTGACGGCGCGGGCCAGGCGGACGGCGGCGGTGGTGGTGTCGGAGCCGTTCTTGGCGAATTTCACCATGTCGGCGCCCGGCACCAGGTCGAGGAAGGTTTCGGCGGCGTCGAGTTCGAGGCGGGTGGGGCGGGAGAAG
The DNA here is from genome assembly GCF_029867845.1 of Nocardia farcinica. GTDB lineage: Bacteria > Actinomycetota > Actinomycetes > Mycobacteriales > Mycobacteriaceae > Nocardia > Nocardia farcinica_A. The sequence goes on from NZ_JARWRU010000190.1 coordinate 6,645, forward strand.
TTGACGCCGTCGGCGATGGTGGCGGCGACGGCGTCGACGACGGGACGGTAACCGTGGCCGAGGGTGACCGAACGCAGCCCCATCCCGTATTCGACGTATTCGTTGCCGTCGCAGTCGGTGACGCGGCAGCCGTGGCCGCGCACGAGCACGGGCGCCATCTGTTCCGGGTATTGGTCGGCGCCGCGGGCGTAGGTGTGGGCGCCGCCGGGCACGAGTTCGTGCAGGCGGGCCTGGGCGGCGTTGCTGCGGGTGAAATCGGTGATCACGGGTGGTTCCTTGTCGGGCTCGGCGGCTGGTCAGCAGCCGGTTTCGGTGAACGCCTTGAGGTATCCGGCGCTCTGCCGCACATACATCCACCCCTGGTAGGCGGGGTTGGTGGGTGCGGGGCTGGCGATCATGGTGAGTTCGCCGTCGAAGCATTTGCCGATGATGTAGCGGGCGCGGGAGATGTGCGGGGTGAAGGTGACGACGATGATGTGACGCCAGTGCCCGAGTTCGGCGCGGCGGCGGATCTCCTGCGCCTCCCCCTGGGTGGTCCAGGGGCGCGGTTCGAAGCATGCCACCCGGAACGGATGTCCGCCACGGCAGTAGCGGTCCATGCGGGGATCGTCGATGCCGGTGGAGGCGGCGATCACCAGTTCCGGCGCCAGCCCGCGCCGGGCCAAGTCGAGGCCGAGGTCGAACCGCTCGTAAGGGGTGCCGCCGAGCACGACGATGGCGTCGGCGGGCCGCAGCGGGTCGATCTGCGGGTGCACGTACACCGGTATCCCCGCCACCGCCAGTGCCGCGACGACGGCGGCGATCGCCGCCAGGCGCAGCCGTCGCGGCCACCGGCGGCGCGGCGGGCGGCTGTCGGGGGTGGTGTCCGGTGGGGTGGGCATGGTCAGCGGTTGGGCCGGTCCTTGCCCAGCGGTGCGGTGGTGAGGGCGCCGTCGGGGGCGACGACCAGCCGCCAGTAGCCGCCCTCACCGTCACGCAGCACGAC
>NZ_JARWRU010000191.1 GCF_029867845.1 Nocardia farcinica
CCTCACCGGCCAGGACCGACAACACGATCCTGACCTTCTCCTCAGCCGGTACAGCCGGCGGTCTCGCCATGAACGATCAGACTCCTTCTACAGGTCAAACCCGCAACAAACGGGCCCTGCCACAAAGTCTGACGCGCGACAGACGGCATCAAGTTCACCCAGTACGTCGCCCGCATGCCGGCCTGCGCAATGACCCTGGTGCTCAACGAACGCCGAGAAGCGCTGCTGATGTACCGGCACCGATTCATCATCGACCGATGGGTGTGGGAGCTGCCGGGCGGATATGTCGACCACGCCGAAGACATCGCGGCGGCCGCAGCTCGTGAGGTCGAAGAGGAGACCGGGTGGCGGCCGCGCTCGATGGAGCACCTTGTCACTTACCAGCCCGCGATCGGCACTCTGGACCATCCGCAACAGGTGTACCTCGCCCGCGGTGCCTATCTCACCGACACCCGCCCAGACATCAACGAGGCCGAAGACGTGCGCTGGTTCCCGCTGGATGAGGCGGTCGAGATGATCGATCGCGGCGAGATCGTCGGCGCTGCAACGGTCGTCGCGCTCTACCGCGCGCTCAGTCTGCCCGGGGCATAGCTGCTTCACGCACGCGTTCCCGGAAGTCGGCCACTTCCGGGAGCGCGGCGTGTGGGGCGAGGCGGTGCCGAATTTCCCGCAGGTAGGCCAGGCTGCGTCGCGACTCCAGCCCCGCCGCCACGCCGAGCGCGTCGTTTCCGATCCGTACCGCTTCGCGTGGATCTTCATCGGCGCGGGCAGAAGCGAGTAGGCACAGGTTTAACATGCGCCCCCGCGTATATCCGTCGACCATGGCCAGGGACCGCTCGGCGAAACCGGCGGCGCGCCTCTGGTCGCCGAGATCCCGGAAGCAGTGTGCTGTTTTCGCCGACAGGTACGCGCCGTCGAAGTAGTCGAGCCAGGCCGGACGTGCGGTGTCGGCGCGCTCATAGGCGCGCTCGGCCGCGTTCAGGGACCTGGCGCACGTCGAGGAGTCCCGTCGAGCGGCATGCCCGTGCGCCTCTACCATGTGGCACGCCGATTCGAGCACCGCCAGCCCGGTCGTGCGGGCAGCGATCTGCGCTGCTCGGGCGAGATCTACCGCATCCCCGGGGCGACCGACGTAGGTGGCCTGGTGGGACATCGCGGCCAAGATCTCGGCACCGAGGCCGGCATCTCCTGCAGCGCGCGACATACGCAGCGCTTGAATCAGGTAGCGCTGCGCGAGCCCGTGTTCCTCCAAGTCATAGGCCGCCCAACCTGCGAGCTTCGTCAGTTCTGCTGTGGTGGCGAACAACTGTCGGCCGATCGGCTCCGTGTACGAGCTCTGCAGAAGCGGCGCGACCGAGCTGTGAAGGTAATGCACGATCGTCGACCGCACTTTGCCGCCGCCGACGCGGTTGTCCAGATCCCGGAACGCTGTTGTCATCGTCCGCACCGCGTCCACATCGCCTTGGCCGATCCGCCGTATCCCTTCCTTGGAGACAGGGTGCTCCGGTCCGGGGATCGTCAGCCACCGTATCGAGGCTGCCGGATAGACCGCGACCGCGTACGACGCACCCACCAGGAACCGCCGACGTTCCACATCACTCCTCCACAGGGCGGTCGCGGCAGCGGTCGCCTCCGCGAGACTCAGTGAGAACTCCAGACCGAGGTCAGCGGACACCTCCCCGCCGAACAAGCCACAGTCGGCCACGCTGACGCGGCGGCCGGTGACCTCCGTGAGGACTTCGGCGATCAGGCCGGGCGTCGGCGGGGTCGGTTGCTCCCCGGCTAGCCAGCGGCCCACAGACGTGTGGTCGTAGCCGAGTTCCAAGCCGATGGCGGATCCGCGCTCAACGATTCGGCGCGCGAGGCCCTTTCTGCTCAGCCGCGACTCCTGCAACAGGTCCATCAGCTGTCGGTTGGGTTGCTTCGGTTGGCGTCCCATTACTGAAGTCTCGCAGCTGTTTTGCGCTCTTGCTATGAAACCGCCAGTGTGCACACCCCTCCTGCACACACCCGCCTGTCGTGCATGCCTTCCGGGGGCCGGGCCCTGAGGGGTTGCCTGGTTAAGCGCCAAGTACGAGGCGAGGCCGTAGCGACGCGTGACCGCCCGGAAATGCGCAGCACGGCCCCCAAATCATCCGTTTTCCAGAGGATCTGAGATGTCTGTGTACGAAATGTGTGCGTTTCTGGCGGTTCTTCCGCTGGCGGCTTTCGGCGTGCTCGTGCCGTTTCTTGTCGGTTCTCGGAAGTCATACGCCTTTACCGCTGCGCAGCCCGACAAGTCCCGGCAGGTGCAGCGTGAGCAGGTCGGCCCCGACGGGCAGGGCGACGTCGGAGCGATGGGCGCCGGACCTGTCGCCCGCCCGAGCAATCGATGCAGTTCGCAACCGCTGACCACCTCCTCGTCCACAAGGCGGTTCGATGGGACCTTCTCCAGCGAGTGCCCCGTGGGTCGCCGCGGTTCACCGCCGGATGCCGACAACAAGTCGCGTGTCCCGCTCTTCACTGATCAATTCGCATCCGGCCCACACGCCGCATACGCCCAGATGCGAGCACAGTTCGGGCCATTGGTGCCGGTCTGGCTGGCTCCCGGAGTTCCGGCGACTTTGGTGATCGGCTACTGGACCGCACTCCAGATCCTCAACGATCCCGAGCACTTCCCCGCCGATCCTAGTTCCTGGCAGTGTGATGTTCCCCGGGGCTGCCCTGTTCTGCCGATGCTGGAGAAGCGTCCGAATGCTCTGCGCAGCAGCGGGATCGAACATGCGCGGTATCGAGCGGCCAACGTAGCCGCCCTGGGCCGTGTGGATCTGACCGCTGTGCACGATGTGGTCGAGCGTAGCGCCGTGCGGTTGATCGACGGGTTCAGCACCACCGGCCGGGCCGACCTGCTCGCCGACTACGCCCGCCCGCTGGTCTTCGAGGTGATCGGCGAGCTGATCGGCTGCGACCCCGATATCAGCGAGCGGGCCGCCGCCGGCATGGCGACGATGTTCGATTCCACCGCCGATGCGGTGAGCGGGAACCGGTCGGCGGTGGCGGCGTTGGGCGAGCTCGTCGCCCGCAAGCGGGTCGAGCCGGGGGAGGACATCACGTCCTGGCTGCTCGCGCATCCCGCCGGTCTGGACGACGCGGAGCTGGTCCACCAGCTGTTCACCCTGTATGCGGCGGCGAGTGAGCCGTTGACGAATCTGATCGTCAACACGG
>NZ_JARWRU010000192.1 GCF_029867845.1 Nocardia farcinica
TTGTTTTTGCCGGCGTGGGGGGTGCACCCCTTGATGCGGCGGGGGCGCGCGGTGGGGGCCGGGGTGGGCGGGGCTGGGGACGGCGGCAGGGCAGCGGCCATGTCCACGCTGCGCGGCAGGCTGCACCTGGCCCGCGTCGACCTCATGACCGAGACCGGCGCCCAGGTGCGCGCCCTGCACGCCACCGCCCGCGCCGAGATCGACCGGGCGCCGCGCGCCGAGCTGCCCGACTATCCGCTGCGCCTGCAACAGGCCGTCACCGACCTGACCGCGGTGGTCGACCGCGCTCTCGACCACCGCATCGGCGAGATCGGCAGGCGCGTCGACACCGCCGTCCCCCCGGCCGCCACCGGGGTCGTGCGCGCGCCCGGTGAATCCCGGGTGGTTCCGCGGGCCGGCGTCCACGGCGAGTCCGGTCCCCGCCCGACCGAGGTGCTCGGCCAGGGCACCGAGGTGCTCGACGCGCGTTCCACCCCGGCTCGGGGACGCGGGCGGGAACCGGCCCCGCGCGTCGGCCCCGACCCCGAACCGAGGCCGACGGGGGTGGAAGACCACTTGATGGTGGCGCTCGGCGCCTCGGCGGGCGCGGGTCTCGGCCGGTTGCTGGTCTCGCCGCTGTCGCTGGTGCCCGCGTTGGAGGTGGCGAGCGTTCCGGTAACCCTCGCGCTGGGCGGCCTGGTCGCCTGGTGGGTGGTGCGCGCCCGCAGGCAGGTCGCCGACCGCGCGCATCTGCGTCAGTGGGTGGCCGAGGCGCTGGTGACGGTGAAGGCCCAGTTGGAGCAGCGGGTGGCGACCGCGCTGGTCGAGACCGAAACCGCGCTCACCGAACAGGTGATGCGGACCTGTGCGCAGCGGGTCGTCGACAACGACCGCAGGGTGGCGGAATTGGAGGCGCGGATACGCCGCGCGGCCGCCGAACGTCCCGGTCAATTGGCCGCATGTGAACGGGACATCGCACTACTCGAGCAATACCTGGCAAACCGGGGCCGATAGCCGACGCCGATACCCGATGCCCGGTCTCGAATCGACAGTCGTAGGGTGTCGCGGCTGTTGAATAGGTCACTGAATGGGTACATATTGCACAACCCGGCTCTGTTCCAGTCGTCACGTCACGTTAACCTCTAATCAGGAACCCGGGCGTCCGCTGCGTCCTCGGTGCGCCGTCCGAGCCGGGGCCGCGTGTCCTCAGGCCGTAGCGGGTGCCGTGAGCCGCCCATCTCAGGAGAGTTTTCATGACCTCAGCGACCATTCCTGGTCTTCGTGGATCCGACGGCCAGGCGCCGACCGAGCACAGCGAACTTCTCGCCTGGGTACAGGAAGTGGCGGAGCTCACCCAGCCGACCAGGGTCGTCTGGGCCGACGGTTCCGATGCCGAATGGGAGCGGCTCACCGATCAGCTGGTGGCGGCGGGCACCTTCAAGCGTCTCGACGAGAAGAAGAAGCCGAATTCCTTCCTGGCGCTGTCCGACCCCTCCGACGTCGCGCGGGTGGAATCGCGCACCTTCATCTGCTCCAAGAGCGAGGCGGACGCGGGCCCGACCAACAACTGGGTCGATCCGACCGAGATGCGCGCGACCATGACCGAGCTGTACCGCGGCTGCATGAAGGGCCGCACCATGTACGTGGTGCCCTTCTGCATGGGCCCGCTGGACGCTGAGGACCCGAAGCTCGGCGTCGAGATCACCGACTCGGAGTACGTCGTGGTCTCCATGCGCGTGATGACCCGCATGGGCAAGGCCGCGCTGGAGAAGCTGGGCGCCGACCGCCCGTTCGTGAAGGCGCTGCACTCCGTGGGCGCCCCGCTGGCCGAGGGCCAGGCCGACGTGCCGTGGCCGTGCAACGACACCAAGTACATCACCCACTTCCCCGAGGACAGGGAGATCTGGAGCTACGGCTCCGGCTACGGCGGCAACGCGCTGCTCGGCAAGAAGTGCTACTCGCTGCGCATCGCCTCGGCCATGGCCCACGACGAGGGCTGGCTGGCCGAGCACATGCTGATCCTGAAGCTGATCTCGCCGGAGGACAAGGCCTACTACGTGGCCGCGGCGTTCCCGAGCGCCTGCGGCAAGACCAACCTGGCGATGATCCAGCCGACCGTCCCCGGCTGGCGCGCGGAGACCCTTGGCGACGACATCGCCTGGATGCGCTTCGGCAAGGACGGCCGCCTCTACGCGGTCAACCCGGAGTTCGGCTTCTTCGGCGTGGCGCCGGGCACCAACCACAGCTCCAACCCGAACGCGATGGCGACCATGGAGGCGGGCAACACCGTCTACACCAACGTCGCGCTCACCGACGACAACGACGTCTGGTGGGAGGGCCTCGAGGGCGAGCCCGACCACCTGATCGACTGGAAGGGCAACGACTGGTACCTCCGCGAGACGGAGACGCTGGCCGCGCACCCGAACTCCCGCTACTGCACCCCGATGTCGCAGTGCCCGATCCTGGCGCCGGAGTGGGACGACCCGCAGGGCGTGCCGATCTCGGCCATCCTGTTCGGCGGCCGCCGCAAGACCACCGTTCCGCTGGTGACCGAGTCCTTCGACTGGCAGCACGGCGTGTTCATGGGCGCCACGCTGTCCTCGGAGCAGACCGCCGCCGCCGAGGGCAAGGTCGGCACCGTGCGCCGCGATCCGATGGCCATGCTGCCGTTCCTCGGCTACCACGTCGGTGACTACCTGGATCACTGGATCCAGCTTGGCAAGAACGCCGACTCGAACAAGCTGCCGAAGATCTTCTACGTCAACTGGTTCCGTCGCGGCGAGGACGGCCGCTTCCTGTGGCCGGGCTTCGGCGAGAACTCCCGCGTGCTGGAGTGGATCGTCGGCCGCATCGAGGGCACCGCCTCGGCCGAGGAGACCGTGATCGGCAACGTGCCGCGCGCTGCGCACCTCGACCT
>NZ_JARWRU010000193.1 GCF_029867845.1 Nocardia farcinica
CGGCGTGCGCAGCGCCTGCACCTACGCGGGCGCGCGCACGCTGCCGGAATTCTACGAGCGTGCGGTACTCGGCGTGCAGTCGGCGGCCGGTTTCGCGGAGGGGCGGCCACGGCCCGGCGGCTGGTGAGAGCGGCCCTCCGGCACCGACCCGCCGCGAACTCGCGACGGCATGGCGGCGACGGCCCGGTAACATGAGGGTTGCCGGGCTCTACTCCGGTTTCAGGTCACACGGCACACGCTGCCACGTCGAAAGGGAACACGTTGCCACCCGCGTCCGAGGGCGCCACTCAGGAGGGCTCCTCTACCGAGCCGGGTGACAAACCCGGCGCACTTCCCGACAACACTCTTCCCGGACGGTGCTGAGTTGGCTGCCGTCCTGACGATCCTCAGCATTCTCGGCTTCATCGCCCTGACCGCGGGCACGGCGCTGTTCGTCGCCGCGGAGTTCTCCCTCACCGCGCTGGAACGCAGCGCCGTCGAGGCCGCCGCCCGCTCCGGCGACGTGCGCTCGCGGATGGTCCGCCAGGCCCATCGCACGCTGTCGTTCCAGTTGTCCGGCGCACAGCTGGGCATCACCATCACCACACTCATCACCGGCTTCATCGCCGAACCGGTGATCGCGCGCCTGCTCGGCCCGCTGTTCACCGCTGTGGGCCTGCCGGAAGGCGCCGTGACCGGTCTGTCGCTGGCGCTGGCACTGATCATCGCCACCTCGCTGTCGATGATCTACGGCGAGCTGGTGCCCAAGAACATCGCGATCGCCAAGCCGATGGCCACCGCCCGCGCCACCGCGGCCCCGATGGTCGGCTTCTCCACGGTGTTCAAGCCGATGATCCACTTCCTCAACAACACCGCCAACTGGGTGGTGCGCAAGTTCGGCGTCGAGCCCGCCGAGGAGCTGCGCTCGGCGCGGTCCCCGCAGGAGCTGGGCTCGCTGGTGCGCACCTCGGCCCAGCGCGGCTCGCTCGACCAGCGCACCGCGCTGGTGGTGGATCGCTCGCTGCAATTCGGCGAGCGCATCGCCGAGGAACTGATGACCCCGAGGGTGAAGGTGGAGTCGCTGGACAAGGACGACACCATCGCCGATCTGATCGCCGCCGCCGAACGCACCGGCTACTCCCGGTTCCCGGTCATCGACGGCGACCTGGACAACACCCTCGGCGTGGTGCACGTCAAGCAGGCCTTCGCCCACCCGGCGAGCGAGCGGCGCACCATCCCGCTGCACCGGCTGGCCACGCCGGTGCCGGTGGTGCCGGCCAGCCTCGACGGCGACGAGCTGCTCGAGCGGGTGCGCGCGCACGGCATGCAGGTGGCGCTGGTCGTCGACGAATACGGCGGCACGGCGGGCCTGGTGTCGATGGAGGACCTGATCGAGGAGATCCTCGGCGACGTCCGCGACGAGCACGACGAGGAGGAACTCGACGTGCGCCGCACCTCCGACGGCTGGGACTGCTCGGGCCTGCTGCGCATCGACGAGGTCGGCCGTGCCACCGGCTACGCCGCCCCCGAGGGCGAGTACGAGACCCTCGGCGGTCTGGTGCTGACCATGCTCGGCCGGATGCCGGAGGTGGACGACGAGGTGGTGCTGCCGCTGTCTGCGTTGTCGGCGCGCCAGCAGGTCGACGACGGGTCCTCCGGTGCGGGCGGCTGGATCGCGCGCGTGGAGCGCATGGACGGCAGGCGCATCGACCGGGTCCGTCTGATCCCGGTCCCCGCCGAGGATCTGCGGCCGCGCGAACTCCAGGACAACAGCCATGGGTGACGTCTTCGGAGTGGTCCTGACCTTCGTGCTGCTTGCGGGCAACGCCTTCTTCGTCGCCGCCGAGTTCGCGCTGATCTCGGCGCGCCGGGACCGGCTGGAAGCCATGGTGGCCCAGGGCAAGCGCAACGCCACCACCGTCATCAAGGCGGGTGAGAACCTGTCGATGATGCTGGCGGCCGCGCAGCTCGGCATCACCATCTGCTCGATCCTGCTCGGCCGGGTCGGCGAGCCCGCGGTGGCGCACCTGCTGGAGAAGCCGTTCGAGGCGCTGGGCATGCCCGAGCAGCTGCTGCACCCGGTGTCGTTCGCGATCGCGCTGACCGTCGTGGTGATCCTGCACATCCTGCTCGGCGAGATGATCCCGAAGAACATCGCGCTGGCCGGACCCGAACGCAGCGCGTTGCTGCTGGTGCCCGTGCACCTGATGTTCCTGCGGCTGGCCAAGCCGCTGATCGCGCTGTACAACCTGGCCGCCAACCTGACGCTGCGGATGCTGCGCATCGAGCCGAAGGACGAGCTGGACGCCACCGTCTCCAGCGTGGAGCTGGCCGAGATGATCGGCGAGTCCCGCTCGGAGGGTCTGCTCGACGAGGAGGAGCACCGCCGCCTCACCCAGGCGCTCGGCACCTCCGAGCGCACGGTGGCCGATGTGATGGTCCCGCTGGCCGCCACCAGGTCGATTCCGCTGCGCGGCAGCGGCACCACCCTGGGCGACATCGAGACCGCGGTCGCCGAGACCGGCTTCTCGCGGTACCCGGTGCGCGCCGCCGACGGCTCGCTGGTCGGCTACCTGCATGTCAAGGATGTGCTGGACAAGGTCGCCGACGAGTCCGCCGGGCCGGGCACGCCGATTCCGCGCACCGACATCCGGCCGCTGCCCGCCCTCGGCATCGGCACCCCGCTGGCCGAGGCGCTGGCCAGGCTGCGCCGCACCAGCAGCCATCTCGGCCGGGTGGTGGACAGCCGAGGCGCCACCTGCGGCATCGTGGCACTGGAGGATCTGGTGGAGGAGTTCGTCGGCACCGTCCGCGACACCACCCACCGCAACGCGGAGTAGCAGGCGCCGCGACAGCACGACCCGGCCCCCCCGGCGCCCCCGGCGGGGGGGGGGGCCCCGGGGCCGGGGGGGGGGTGGTAGGTTGTGGGGGACCCGCCCGCCGGCCCCGGCCCACCGG
>NZ_JARWRU010000194.1 GCF_029867845.1 Nocardia farcinica
GGGGCGCTCGCCGGGGTGGTGGTGGGCGGCGCAACCGGCGTGCCCGCCGATACGGTTGTCCGCGTCGAGCGGGAGCTGGGCGCCGAGCCCTGCGCGGCCGTCTACGCCAGAATCGGCACCTGCACCGCGGAATTCGGCACCCTGACGCAATGGCTGGTGGACGTGCTCAACGTCCTCACCGGCAATCTGGACCGCCCCGGCGGGGCCATGTTCGCCCGGCCCGCCGCGCTCGGCATCGTGCGCAGCAAGCCGTTCCGCACCGGCCGCTGGCACAGCCGGGTGCGCGGGCTGCCCGAGGCGATGGGCGAGATCCCGGTCGCCACCCTGGCCGAGGAGATCACCACGCCCGGCGAGGGGCAGATCAGGGCGATGGTGACGGTGGCGGGCAATCCGGTGCTGTCGGCCCCCGGCGGCGCGCGACTGGCCGAGGCGTTCGCCGGGCTGGACTTCATGGTCAGTGTGGACCGCTACGTCAACGAGACCACCAGGCACGCCGATGTGATCCTGCCGCCGCCGCGCATCGCGCAGTCGCCGCACTACGATTTCGCGCTGCTCGGATTCGCGGTGCGCAACTACGCCAGGTACTCGCGTCCGCTGGTTCCCCTGGCCGAGGGACAGTTGTCCGAGATCGAGATCCTGGTCCGGCTGGCCGCGGCGGTGACCGGCCGCGAGCATCGCGACAACGGTCCCACGAGCCAGGTGGCGGCGGTGGACGAGCTGGTCGTGGCGGGCATGTTGCACAAGGCGGGCCTGGCCGACCGGCGCCCCGAGCTGATCGGCGACGACAGCACCGAGCAGCGCCTCGACCTCATGCTGCGCCTCGGCCCCTACGGCGAGTGGAACGGCGGCGCGCTGAATCTGGCCACGCTGCTGGACAATCCGCACGGCGTCGACCTCGGCCCGCTGACCCCTCGGCTGCCCGAGGCCCTGCGCACCGCCTCCGGCCGGGTCGATCTCGCGCCCGCGCAGCTGCTGGCCGACGTGGCCAGGCTGCGCGCGGGCATCGACGCGCCCGCACCGGAGTTCGTGCTCATCGGCAGGCGACATCTACGGTCCAACAACAGCTGGCTGCACAATGTGTCCACGCTGGTCAGCGGCTCGAACACGTGCACATTGCAGATCCATCCCGCCGACGCGGACCGGCTCGGGCTCGACGGGCGGGCGGTGGTCAGCTCGGCGGCGGGCACGTTGACGGTGCCGGTGGAGCCGACCGAGTCGATCATGCCGGGCGTGGTGAGCCTGCCGCACGGCTGGGGACACGACGGCAGCGCCCAGTCGGTCGCCAGGGCGCACGCGGGCGTGAACGCCAATACGCTGACCGACGATTCGGTGGTGGACGTGCCGAGCGGGAACGCGATTTTCAACGGCGTCCCGGTGACGGTGCGGCCGGCTTGACCGCGGGCCCGGCCCGCCGGGCGCGAGTGAAACACGCACAGCGCGTATTTCGGCGCGCCCGGAAAAAACCCGTCGGGTATGCACCGTTGTTCCTGCTCAACACCGTTGTGCGGGAATAATTTCCGTGCCGCCGAATTGTCGGTTGTGCGCCGCCGTCGCCGCTCTTCGCTTAGTATCTGACCCGTTTCCGGTTTATTCGCAGTTTCAGCTCTTCGAGGTTCGGGCATGTGATCGACGCGGAGCAACAACGACGTTCGCCGCGGAGCAGACGACGACCCCCGGACCCCCGACCACCGCCAGGGGGCAGCAATGACGGGTGACCAGATCGGCAGCGACGGCGAGCACGCGCTACAGGAGCGCTACGGAACCACCGCGCGCGCCGAGCGCTTCTACAACGATCAGGTTCTCGACCGGCTCAACGAGCAGATGATCGAATTCGTGGGCCGGATGGACATGGCGTTCATCGCCACCGCCGACAAGAACGGCGAATGCGACAACACCTTCCGGGCCGGTCCGCCCGGCTTCCTGCACGTCGTCGACGAGCGCACCCTCGCCTACCCGGAGTACCGGGGCAACGGGGTGATGGCCAGCCTCGGCAACATCTCGGAGAACCCGCACGTCGGCATCCTCATGATCGACTTCGCGCGCGATCTGATCGGCCTGCACATCAACGGCTCGGCGCGCATCGTCGAGGACGACCAGCTGCGCCGCAGCCTGCCCGATCTGCCCGAGTCCACCGCGGGTCGCATCGCCGAACGCTGGGTGGTGGTCGAGGTCGAGGAGGCCTACATCCACTGCCGCAAGCACATCCCGCACCTGGTGCCCGCCGAGCGGGAGCAGCGCGAATGGGGCACCGACAGCACCCGGGCCAAGGGCGGCGACTACTTCGGCGCGAAGGCGGGCAAGCAGGCCGTTCTCACCTGAGCGCGGGGCGCGCACCGGCCTCGCCCGTCAATGCAGCTCCCCCGTCAACGCAGCTTGCCCGTCAACGCAGCTTGAAGATCACCAGGCGCTGCACGACGAAGTTGATGACCGTCGCGGTGCCCTGGGCGATCACGAAGGCCGCCGTCACCGCGAGGAACTCCCGGCCGAGCAGATGCACCATCAGGTGGTTGAGTCCCACCTGCACCGCGAAAGTGGTGGCGGTGAGCGCGACCACCGCGCGGAAGCGCACCCCGCGCGGCGGGGCCGGGAAGGTGCCGCGGCGGGTGTTGAGGTATGCCGGGGTCGTGGCCGCGGCG
>NZ_JARWRU010000195.1 GCF_029867845.1 Nocardia farcinica
CGATCATCGGTTCGCCGTATCGCTCACCGTCGACGCTCCAGATCTTCAGACTGCCGTCCGTGCCGCCGGAGGCGAAGTAGGGCACGTCCGGGGCGAACGCGACACTCGTGACCCCGTCGTGGTTCGCGGCTCCCACGTCGATGTTCCACACCCGCACGACACCTTCGGAACCGCTCGCGGAGGCGATCCCGGCACCGTCGGCGGTGAACGCCACATGCTCCACCCACCCCTGATGGCCGGTCATGGGGTCGCCGATCTGCCGACGACTCTCGATGTCCCACGCGCGCACCGTGCGGTCGGCTCCGCCCGTCACGAGCCGCCGCCCGTCGGGCGAGAACGCCACACTCGCGACGGCGCCCTCGTGTCCGGTCAGGGGCGCGCCGAGCTCCTGGAAGGTCTCGATGTCCCAGATCCGCACGGCACCGTCCTCGCCACCCGCCGCGACGCGCCTGCCATCGGGCGAGAACGCCGCGGTGATCGTCATCCCCGCGTCCCCGCCGCCCATCGGGTCTCCGACGGGCGCCCCGGTCGTCACATCCCATATCCGAACCTCGCCCTCGGGCGGCGCGCCGACGCTGACCGCTATCCGCTGCCCGTCCGGGGCGAACGCCACGTCCAGGACGAAGCCGTCGACGTGGATGGCGGACGCCGCGACAGGTGTTCCGGTCTGCACATCCCACACCCGCACCGCACCGGTGCGGCCCACCTGCTCCGCACTCGTGGCCACGGCGATCCGGCGGCCGTCGGGACTGACCTCCGCGATCTTCATGTCGCCCGCGGGCAGCGGGATCGGTACGCCGATCGGCGTTCCGTCGACGGCATCCCACACGCGAGCGGTGCGATCATCCCAGCCCGCGGAGGCTATGCGTTGCCCGTCACGGGTGAACTCGGCCGACACCAGGCCGTCGTGAGCCGCGATCGGATCACCGATCGCACGCCCGGTCCCGGCGTCCCACAGCCGGACAGTGCCGTCCTTCCCGCCCGTGACCACACGTTGCCCGTCCGGCGACAACATGGCCGTCGCGATGTCCGGGGCAGGCACCTCAACGATCTTCAGCAGTTCCGGCTGTGCCAGCAGAGCCCAGAGCAGAGCCCCGTCGTCCGGCGACGATCCGATCGAGCGCGCGGCCAGTATCTGCTTCAGCGCCCTCGCATCGCTCCCCGGCCGCGCACCGGAGAGCAGGGCTTGCCCATCGGCCACCAACCGCAACGCGATCGCCTCGTTCCGCTGCCGTTCGGCCTCCCGTTGCTTGGCGACCGCGAGGAACGCCGCGGCGACGGCGACGACGGTCAGCACCGCGAGTCCCGCGAGCACACCGCGCCGGAACCGGCGGAACTTTCTGAGCTCGCGCAGATCCTCCCCCGCCAGCTCGTATTTGGGTTTGCCGTGGATCGGGGCGGCGAGATCGGTGACCTTCTCCCGGAACAGCGGCGCCGCCGGATCCCAGGGCGCGTCCTCGGTGACGTCGACGTAGAACGGTTCGGTTGGCAGCGATCCCGGCTCGGTGAGCACGGGCAACGCCACATCGGAGTGGCCGGGGTCGAGACGCCGGGCGGTCTCGTCCCAGGTCAGGTGACCGTCGGCGAGGACGAACAGCAGCCGATCGGGCCCTCGCTCCCGCAGCCAGTGCCCGACCTCCTTGTTCACCCACCCGGACCGCGCGGAGTGCGGTGAGAGCACCACGATCAGGTAGCGGGCGCGGTCCATCGCGTCGGAGACCCTGCCCCACAGGTCGGGACTGGCGGTCAGATCGGTGGCGTCGCGGAAGACCCGCAGCGCGTGCAGGCGGCCGACGCGGCGGCCGATGCGGTGCAGACCCTTCTGGATGCCCGCCGCGATGGGCCGGTCGGCGTGCGCGTAGGAGATGAAGGCGTCGTATTCGTAGCAGGCGCTCGACGGTCGTGGCGCCTCCGGTGTGATCGCCGCGCCGGTGCTCGCTTGTTCGGTGCTCGCTTGTCCGGTCCTCATCTGCCGTCGCCTCGCCGTCTCGTCCTTCCCGGTCCCGAACCCCTGCCGTCGTCGGCGCCCGCGGCGGTCGGCAACCGCGGCGACGATCTCACGGGCGATTCGCCGTGATCCCGATCGTGACTCGCCGCCGGGACCACGTCGTGAGTAATCCGGTACTCGATTCCGCGGCGGCGGTGAGATCCGGCCGCTGTCCGACCTGACCGGAAATGGCGTAATCGGCTACGCGGGCCCGGCCGCCGCGTGGGTGTGAGAGTCGAGGCAGACGCTGTTCGCGGGCAGGGCGAACAGCACGGAGAAGGAGTCCGCGATGGGTATGAAGATCTCGATGTTCTCGAACAAGTTCCAGGACCATTTCATCGTCGAGCGGCAGGGGCTCGCCGACATCGCCCCGATCGAGACCCCGGCCGACCGGGAGAACGCCTCGTTCGAGTGGACCGGCCCCGGGCTGGTGCTCGGCCCCGACGGCGCGCCCGCCGACGGGTTCGGTGCGAGCGGCCAGTTGCGCCGAGCCGGCGCCCCGTTCGGCTTCGTCCTCATGATCGCGACATTCGAAGACAATCGCATTCACGGGAAGTTCGCCGACGGAATCACCGACCCACAGGTCGCGGAGGAGGTCCGCAAGAATTCGACCTTCGTCCTCGAGAAGGGGCTGATCGACCCGAACCATGTCTCGTTCCGGTCCGCGCGCTTTCCCGACCTGTTCATCCAGCAGGTGAATTTCCAGCTGTTCGCGCGACTGGCCAGGCCGCAGTTCCCGGACGAATTCCAGGCCGCCACATTCCGAATGGTCACTCCACCGCTGAACGCCGCCGACATGTGATCGCGGGCCGGACGACACCGCCTTCTCGGCGGCGCCGGCTCAGCGGGTGCGGGTGGCGGTCGGGGTCTCGCCGGTGTGTTTGCGGTAGACGCGCCGGAAGGCCGCCGGGTCCGCGTAGCCGACGGCGGTGGCGACGGCGTCGACGGGCATGCGGGTGGTGGTGAGCAGCGTGACCGCGTGGCCGACGCGGAGGCGATGGACGTACTGGGTCGGTGAGACGCCGAGGCGGTCGCGGACGCGGCGGGTCAGGGTGCGCGGCGAGACGGCGGCGGCCGCGGCCAGCTCGTCCAGCGTGACCTGCCGGTGCAGATTGGCCCGCACGTGTTCGCGCACCGCGCCGAGCACCGGGTCGGTGGCGCGGAGGTGCTCGAGCACCATGTAGCGGGATTGGGACATGCGGGCGTCGAGCACCAGGTAGTGCGCGACCCGCTCGGCCAGGGCGCCGCCGCCGAGGCGGGCGACGAGGGCCAGCATCAGGTCGGTGTGGGCGAAGGCCGCGCCCGCGGTCACGACCGGGCCGCTGTCGACCACCATGCGGTCGGCCAGCACGGTGGTGTCCGGGAAGCGCCGGGCCAGCAGCGGCGCGAGCCACCAGGTGGTGGTGGCAGTCCGCTCCGCCAGCACCCCGGAGGCCGCGAGGACGAAGACGGCCGAGCAGGAGGCGGCCACGATCGCGCCGGCGTCGCTCGCCCGCCGGACGGCCTCGACGGCCACGGTGGTCCGCGGCGCGGCCAGCAGTGTCCGCACTTTCTTCTCGTCGGTCGCCGACGGTCCAGGCAGCACCAGGACGTCACCGGGGCCGAACTCCGCCGTGTCGATCGCGATGTCCACGCTGACCGGCCTGCCGCCACCGGACCGCACCGGCAGCCCGTCGAGGGAGGCGACACGCTGGTGCAAGCGCCCGCCGTCGGCCGTGCCCGCGATCCCGGCGGCCGTGCCCACGATGTCCACGCCGAGGCCGAGCGCGCCCTCGAGCACACCGTCCAACGCCAGGTGGGTGATCATCTGGCGAGATTAGACCGGAACGTGGCGATCCGGCCACTGGCTGGGCCGGGCCGGCCGCGAGAGGGTTCGGATGTGCAGCGATCAGAACCTCAGCATCCAAAACCACAGCATCCAAAACCACAGCATCCCGGACCTCAGCATCCAGATCCTCAGCATCCAGCACCTCGCCATCCCCTCGACGACGACCTCGCCGACTTCGCCCGCCGCTCGATCACGCTCGACGGCACGCCTCGCACCGTCTACGTCGGCGGCAGCGGACCGGCGGTGATCGTCATGGCGGAGATGCCGGGCATCAGCCCCGACGTGGCCCGCTTCGCGCGCTGGGTGCGCGACGCCGGGCTCACCGTGTACCTGCCGTCACTGTTCGGCCGCGACGGCGCCTACCCGGACGCGGAGGCGGGCCGGACGATCATGAAACGCGCCTGCGTCAGCGCGGAGTTCCGCGCCTTCGGCGCGGGCAGGTCGAGCCCGATCGCGGTCTGGCTACGCGCGTTGGCCGCCCTGGCCCATCGCGAGTGCGGCGGCCCCGGCGTCGGCGCGCTGGGCATGTGCTTCACCGGCAATTTCGCGCTCACCATGATGCTCGAACCCGCCGTGCTCGCCCCGGTGCTGTGTCAGCCGTCGCTGCCGTTGGACGAACCGGGCGGGCTGGAGATCTCTCCCGGCGAGCTGACGGCCGTGCGGGAGCGGCTGGACCGGGAGGATCTGACGGTGCGCGCCTACCGCTTCGAGGGCGACCGTTTCTGCACGGCGCAGCGTTTCGCCGCCTACGCCGCGGCACTCGGACCGCGCTTCGAACCGCGCGTGCTGCCCGCCGAATCGGCGAATCCCGCTCCCCCGCCGTTCTTCTCGGAGGTGGTGGGCGGCCCGCACAGTGTGGTCACCGCACATCTGGTCGACGAGGCGGGCGAGCCGACCGCCGCGGCCCGCGACGAGATCCTCGCCTTCCTCGTTGACCGACTGACCGACTGACCGACTGACCGACTGACCGGCTGACCGGCTGACCGGCTGACCGCACCGCGGTGACACCGCCTCGCCCCCCGCCCGGGGGGGCCCGGGGGTGGGCCCGGCCCCCGGGGGGGGGGGGGCCCCCCCGGGGGGGGGGGGGGGGCCCGCGGGGGGGG
>NZ_JARWRU010000196.1 GCF_029867845.1 Nocardia farcinica
CCTGGGCCCGGGGTGGGGGGTGGCCGCGCCCCCCCCCGCGGCGGCCTGGCTTTTGCTTTCCGCTGCCCCCCCGGCGGCGGCCGCCGCGGACGGCATCGAGCTGTCGTCCTCGGTGGTGGTGGCCATGGCGCTGCCCGCCGACACCGCCCTGCCCGACAATTCCGGCATTCTCGTCGCCACCGGGGAGGAGCTGCGCGCCAAGGCGTTCACGTTGTCCAGCCGCAAGTGGCCGCACCTGGCCGAGCGGCCGGTGGCGCTGGTGCGCGCCTCCTTCGGCAAGTTCGGCGACGACTCCACTCTGTCGTGGACCGACGAGCAGCTGATCGCCGCCGCCGCCGAGGACCTGGGCGCCGTCACCGGCGTGGCCGTCACCCCGGTGGAGGCGGTGGTGCGACGCTGGCGCGGCGGGCTGGCCCAGTACGCCCCGGGACATCTGGACCGCATCGCCGAGCGCTTGCCGGGCGCCCCGCAGGCCTGATTCCGCCGGATCCGATCGCGGCACGGCGGCCGGACGAGGCCCGTCGCACGCGAGATCCGTGGCTCGCGGGGGTTCGCGGGGCCGCCGATCCGCCTCGGCTGCGATCGTGTGCGGCGCCGGTGCGGCGCGACGGGCACACCTCAGGGACGTTCGGCCCTGTCGGCGGGCGCCGTACTCGGGACGACCCGGGACCGTGCCCCGTAGCCGCGACCCGGTGGCGCAGTGGCACGATGGGGTCATGGCGCGACTGGATTATCAAGCTCTCAACTCCACCATCCGATACCTGATGTTCTCGGTGTTCCAGGTGCAGCCCGGCGCTCTGGGTGACGACAGGCAGGCCGTGATCAAGGAGGCGCAGGCCTTCTTCGACGGTCTCGCCGACAAGGACGTGGTGGTGCGTGGCGTCTACGACGTGGCCGGTCTGCGCGCCGACGCCGACTTCATGATCTGGACCCACTCCGAGCGGATCGAGGATCTGCAGGCCGCCTACGCCGACTTCCGGCGCACCACGGCCCTCGGCCGGGCCAGCGCCCCGGTGTGGAGCAACGCCGCTATCCACCGGCCCGCGGAGTTCAACAAGAGCCACATCCCGGCCTTCCTCGCCGGTGAGGATCCGGGCGCCTACATCTGCGTCTACCCGTTCGTCCGCTCCTACGAGTGGTACCTGCTGCCCGACGAGCAGCGCCGCAAGATGCTCGCCGACCACGGCAAGGCCGCCCGTGGCTACCCGGACGTGCGGGCCAACACGGTCAGCTCCTTCGCCCTCGGCGACTACGAGTGGATCCTGGCCTTCGAGGCGCCCGAGTTGCACCGCATCGTCGACCTCATGCGCGATCTGCGCGCCACCGAGGCCCGGCTGCACGTGCGCGAGGAGACGCCCTTCTTCACCGGCCCGCGCGTCGACCTCGAACAGCTCGTCAACGCCCTGCCCTGAGGTCCGAAGGGTCCTCCCGGACGGCGCGGCGCTCGCTAGCCGAGGCGACCCCCCCCGGGGGGGGCCGGGGGGTGGTGGGGGGGGGGGGGGGGGGGGGGGGGGGGGGGGGGGGGGGGGGGTGGTGGTTTTGCCCGGGTCGCGGGGGGGGGGGGGGGGCCGCGCCCCCCCGGGGGGGGGGGCGCCCGGGGGGGGGGGGCCCCCCCCTCGAGGGTGG
>NZ_JARWRU010000197.1 GCF_029867845.1 Nocardia farcinica
ATGCTGCCGTTGGTCGGCAGGCCGGGCGAGCGGGCCGCCCTGACCGCCGAGGGCTACTACGAGAGCTACCACGCGGTGGCCGGTCCCACCTGGCGCAACGAGGTGGACGCAGGTATCGGCCTCGAGATCGGCGGCTACCGCGCCGATCGCCGCCTCGACCGCGTCACCGCCCCGGTGCTGGTGCAGATCGCCGACTTCGACCGCGCCGCCCCGCCGCGCGCCGCCGCCGAAGCGGCGTTCGCCGCGCGCGCCGAGGTCAGGCACTATCCCTGCGACCACTTCGATGTCTTCGCCGGCCACCATTGGTTCGAACCGGCCGTCGACGACCAGATCCGTTTCCTCACCCGCGCACTCGCAACCGCGCCGACAGCGACGGCACGGCCCGAGCGGGCGGCACCGGGGGCCTGACGCCCTGCCCGCCCGACGGCGGGGCCCGGCGGTCACCGCGCCGCGCTGTCCTCCAGTTCCTGCCCCTCGGCGAGGCGGTACTCGAAGGTGCGGGGCGGGCGGACCCACAGCGTGCCGCCGCCCGCGGTGACGCCCTGGGCCTTGAGTTCGCGTTTGAGGATCTTGTTGGTGGCCGTGGCGGGCAGATCGCTGTCGATGCGCACGTAGCGCGGCCACGCCTTCGGTGACAGGTCGGGCTGGGCGCGCAGGAAGGCGGCGAACTCCTCAGGCGTGAGAACGGCGTTGTCGCTCAATACGATCGCGGCCATCACCGCGTCGCCGACCTGTTCGTCGGGCACCCCGTAGACGGCGACGCGGTTCAGCGCGGGCAGGCGCTGCAACACCCGCTCGATCGGACCGGCCGCCAGGTTCTCCCCGTCCACCCGCATCCAGTCCGCCGTGCGGCCTGCCAGGTAGATGAAACCGTCGGCGTCCTTGTAGGCCAGGTCGCCGGACCAGTACATGCCGTCGCGCAACCGGTCGGAGGTGGACTGCTCGTCGTTGTAGTACCCGGCGAACAGGCCTGCGCCCTGGGTGTTCACCAGTTCGCCGATGGCGGCGTCGGCATTGGTCAGCCCACCGGTGTCTTCTAAGCGGGCGGGCGGGCTCTCGACTCCGGTGTCCGGGTCGTAGACGGCGACCCCGGGGAAGCCCTTGCCGATGGAGCCGGGCGGGGTGGGGCCCTCGCGGGTGATGATGATCGCGGCCTCGGTGGAGCCGAAACCGTCCCAGACCGTGCAGCCGAAACGCTCGGAGAACTCGGCGATGTCGCGGTCGGTGGCCTCGTTGCCGAACGCCACCCGCAGCGGGTTGTCCGCGTCGTCGGGCCGTGGCTCGGTGGCCAGAATGTAGGCCAGCGGCTTGCCCACGTAGTTCATGTAGGTGGCGCCGTAGCGGCGGATGTCGGCCAGGAAGGTCGAGGCGGAGAACTTGGCGGGCACCATGGCCGCCCCGCTGGTCATCGCCACGCACACCCCGCCGAGGATGGCCGCCGAATGGAACAGCGGCATGGACAGATAACAGATGTCCCGCGGCCCGATCCCGAAGCGGTTCACCAGCGGCGGGCCCGCGAAGGGCACCATCATGTGCGCCAGCCGGACGGCCTTCGGATTGCCGCTGGTGCCTGAGGTGAAGATGAGCATGAACGGGTCCATCGGGCCGGGCACGGTGAGCGGATCGAGCTCTCCCGCGCCCGCGACCAGGTCCGCCCATTCCGGCGCGGAGGTGTCGATCACCAGCACGCCGGGCAGTTCCAGCCCGGCCAGCAATTCGCGATGCGCGGCGTCGGTCAGCACGATCTGCACATCGGCGCGCGCGATGTCCTCGGCCAGCGCGCTGCCCCGGCGGGTGTCGTTCAATCCGACCGTCACGTACCCGCCGAGCGCGCTCGCGGCCAGCGCGAACAGCATCTCCGGGGTGTTGCCGAGCAGGGCGCCCACATGCGGCGGCCGTTGCCGGTCCAGCACGGCCAGCACCGCCGCGGCCCGCCGCTTGCCGCCGTCGACGTACTCACGCCAGGTCCAGCGGCTGTCCTCGTACGCGACGGCGAGATGATCGTCGTCCGCGAGGGCGTGCAGAAGTGCGGTGACTGTATCGGCCATGCCGAGAATCTAGAACGCGTTCTCGACAGACGGATGCGGATTCGCGGAAATGCCCCGAAGTCGACCTTCGGGGCATTTCCGGCGCATTCGCATCCCCGGCGAGCACCGGGAAAGGATCTGTGGGACGAACCGGGGACAGGCTCAGCCCTGCGGGTTGGCCTTGCGATAGGCCTCGACGACCTTGGCGGGCACCCGGCCGCGGCTGGACACCTGGAGTCCCTCGGCCAGCGCCCATTTGCGGATGGCCAGCGCCTGGTCGGGCTGCTCGCCCTCGCGCCGCGCCTTGGGCGCGGTCTTGACCCCCGCCGACCTGCCCACCTTCCTGGCGTAGGGCGTCCACTGGGCGAAGGTCTTGCGCAACTGTTCGGCATTCGACGCGGCGAGGTCGAGTTCGTAGTGCACACCGTCGAGAGCGAACGCGACGGTCTCGTCCGCGACGGAGGTTCCGTCGATGTCGTCGACGAGCAGCACTGTCACCTTGCGGGCCATCAATTCCCCTTACCTGGACACGAATGAGCAAAGGACACAAGCGTAGCCAGAGTCACCTGCCCTCTTCCACTCGGAAGAGGGCAGGGGCACACGGGGTCTGCCGATGGCGGCCGTGCCGAGCGACCGGGTCAGACCCGGGCCGAGGCCGCGCTCGCGCCGAGGGCGTCGAAGATCGATTCGCGGATCGGTCGCCAGCGCACCCCGAGTTCGGCGATCGTGCGCGAGTCGTCGGTCGGCGTGGCGGCGGTCAGCAACCAGGCGGCCTCGTAGCTCAGGCCCGCACTGATGGGGGTCAGCCGCGAGATCAGATCGCTCATCCGGCCGATGCCGCGGAACATGCCCGGGGACAGCGGAATCCGCCGGATCCGCTTGCCGCCCGCCTGCTCGAGCAGGTCGACGATCTCGTCGAAGGTGAGCAGGTGGCCGCCCGCCAGGTAGCGGCGCGGCCCCCGGCCCGGCTCCATGATCGCCGCGTGCACGGCCGCGACGTCGCGCACGTCCACCATCTGCATCCCGCCCTCGACGCTCGGGGCGAAACCGCTGCGCAGCATGACCGACCAGCCGTCGGCGGTGATCCCGGCCTGCGGGCCGAGGGCGGGGCCGACGACCGAGGACGGGTAGGTGATCACCACCGGCGCGCCCGCCGCCTGCAGGGCCCGCGCGATACGGTCGGCGGTGGACTTGGTGCGGCCGTAGGCGCTGCGTCCCGGCGCGGTCGGGCTGTCGGGGGTGATGACCGGGTCGGGGCACGGGAACAGCGCGCTGTAGCTGGCGACGTGCACGATCGGGTCGAGGCCGAGCTTGGTGGCCTCGGCCAGGATGCGGCCGGTCGCCTCGACATTGACCTCCCACATCAGCGCCTCGCGCCGGTCGTCGGTGCCGACCACGCCCGCCGCGTGCAGCAGCGCGTCGCAGCCGTCGAGCAGGTCGGCGATGACCTGCTTGTCCCTGATGTCCCCGGTGAGGGTCTCGATCCGGTCGGCTCCCGCCGGGAACAGGGCGAGCACCGCGGCCACGTCCTCGCTGGGATGGACCAGCAGCCGCACCGAATGTCCCTCGGCGAGCAGGGCGGCGACGGTGTGCGCCCCCAGGTAGCCGGTGCCTCCGGTGACCGCGATCAGCACGGCGGCACCTTCCACGACAGTCGCATCCTGACCTCTTTCCTCCTCGGATCGGGGCGGGACCGCCCCACGCCGCGGCGCGACGCGCGACAATCGACGCTCACGATCACCGAACCATAATCGATACCACTGGCATCGTAATACCGATGGGGCAGCCGGATGACGACATCGGCCCATGACGAACCACCGCCGCGCGCCGCGGGCAGGCCACGCGACCGCACGATCGAGCACCGGGTCCTGCCCGCCGTGCGGGAACTGCTGATAGAGGAGGGCTACGACGATCTGAGCGTGCGCGCCGTGGCCGCCCGCGCCGGTGTCGGCCGCGCCAGCATCCAGCGCCGCTGGACGAGCAAACCGGAACTGGTCCTGCACGCCGTGCTCGGCGAGGTCCCCGATCTGACCCCCTTCGCCGGCGCCGACCGCCGCGGCTGGGTGGAATGGGTGCTGCGCGGCAGCCGGGAACTGTTCGCCCGGCCCGAGGTCAGAGCCGCGGTGCCCGGACTGCTCACCGCCCTCGATCGCGATCCCGCGCTGCGCAAGCGGTTGTGGTCGGGGTTCAGCGGACCGGCGGCGGCACTGCTCGCACCCGAGGGACTCGACGCGGAAGCCGCCGAACTGCACGCCCGTGCGCTCATCGCGCTGGCGGCGGGCTCGGCGCTGTTCCTCGAACTGGTCGCCGACGACGACAACGGAGCCATCCACGCCCACATCAGCGGGCTCATCCTGGCGGCCACCGACGAGGCCGCGAGCCGTTGCGCCGGGACCGGTGGGACCGACACCCCCTGACCCGACGAGACCACCGCCCCCCGAGGTGGGGACGGTGGTCTCGTGATCGGTCCGTGCCGTCGGCGCGAGACATCGTGCGGCGTAGCGGACCGCCCCTACGCCGATGCCGTGCGGTGCGCTCGGATCAGTGCACCGCGCCGCGCCGCCCGGTGACCAGGCGGACCAGGAACAGCAGGATCACCGCGCCGCCGAGGCAGGTGAAGAAGCTGAACCACAGACCGCCGCCCTCGACGTCGACACCGAACAGCTTGAGCAGGAATCCGCCGAGCAGACCGCCGACGATACCGACCACGATGTTCAGCAGGATGCCCTGCTGAGCGTCGGTCTTCATGAGCTTGCTGGCAATCCAACCGGCGAGTCCTCCGATGATGATCCAGCCGATGATTCCGAGACCAAGCATCACTTCTCCTATCCTCGAGCAATGCACGCCCGACGGCGTGCGGTGCCGAGGTAATACCCGGGCCCTACCGGACAAACCTGCCTAGGCCATCGAGATCGACGCGATGAGTGTTTTGCCGGTGTGGCTGCGAGTGGCGATGGATTGCAGGAAGGTCTTCGGCTGCTCGTCGGGGTACTGCTGGGTCAGCCGCACCTCCCACCGGGTCAGTCCGTCCGGCGAGGGACTGCCCTCGACCCTGGTGATGTGCACGCAGTAGCGGGTGCCGACCGGCACCTGGTCGATGCCGCGCTGGATCTGGTCGGTATCGTCGGCGGTCTGCTCGGCGGATTCCTGCTCAAGCTGTTCGGTGTCGACGTCGAGGGCGGCGGTCTGTG
>NZ_JARWRU010000198.1 GCF_029867845.1 Nocardia farcinica
GAGAGCCGGTCGAGCAGGACGAGCAGGGCGCGGGAGACCTCCTCACGCCGCAGGAACTCCTCTTCGGCGGCGACCGCCGCACCCGAGAGCTCCGCGGCGACCGCCGCACCCGAGAGCTCCGCGGCGACCGCCGCACCGGACAGCTCGGCGGCGGTCCCCGCGCCGGGCGATTAGGTGGCGGGGCGCAGGACCTCGGCGCGGCGTCGGCGTCGGCGCAGCTGGTCCAGGCACAGACGGACGGTCGTGGTCGTGAACCAGCCGTCGGGATCGTTGATCTCGGCGGGGTCGGCGAGCTGGGTGCGCAACCACGCGGACTGCACGGCGTCCTCCGCGTCGTGGTGTGAGCCGACGATGCGGTGGGCCAGCGAGGTCAGCCGGGGCCGGGCGGCCTCGAACCTGGTCAGGATTTCATCGGTGGAGTTCACGGCGGGCGTCCCCTTTTCTTCGTCCCCGGCGTCATGAGGGTGAGAGAGAAAACGACCGAACCGAACGAACATCGGAGGACTCCCATGATGCTACGACCGCTCGACTCGACGGCGCGGCGGTGGTCGCGATGACCCCGCTCGATGCTCCCTTGCTCGATGCCCCACTGCTCGATGCTCCACTGCTCGATGCCCCACTGCTCGATCTCACCCTGCTCATCGCGACGATCGCCTGTGTGCTGGCCAACGGCTTCGAGGTCGTCGCCAAGGCCGCACGGGCCCGCTTCGTGCTGGACAACTGCGCCGCGGTCGGCGTTGACCACGCGTGGCTGCCGTATCTGGCGGTGATCGAGGGCGCCGGGGTGGTGGGCCTGGCGCTCGGCCTGGCCGGGGTGCCGCTGATCGGACAGGCGGCGGCGCTGGGGCTGACGGGCTTCTTCGTGGTGGCTGTCGCCGTCCACATCCGCACCGGGGTGCTGCACAACATCGCCTTCCCGCTGGCGTTCCTGCTGCTCGCGGTGGCCGCGCTAGCACATTTCGCCTGATCCGCCAGGTTTGCGCTCATCACAATCCGAACTGTCGTCGGTACCGGCCGCCGCCGGTTGCATGGATGTGCCCCATGCCGTCGAACCGTTCAGGAGCACGCGTGAAATTCCCCCGGGTCCTCACCCTCGCCGCCGTCGTCACCGCCGCGACGCTGAGCCTGACCGGCTGCGGTGGTGACGAGCCGGCCGAAGGCGTGGTCCGCATCGGCACCACCGAGAGCAGCCCGGAATGGGACGTGTTCGAGGACAAGGCCGCGGAGGCGGGCATCACCCTGCAGATCACCCACTATTCGGACTACTCCCAGCCGAACGTGGCGCTCTCGCAGCGGCAGATCGACGTCAACCTGTTCCAGCATCTGCAATTCCTCGGCGAGTACAACGTCGCCAACGACGCCGACCTGACGCCGATCGGGGCCACGCAGATCGTGCCGCTCGGCCTGTACTCGAAGAAGCACAGCACGCTGGAGGCCATCCCGGAGGGCGGGCAGATCGCCATCCCGAACGACCCGTCCAACCAGGCGCGCGCCCTGTTCGTGTTGCAGGCGGCGGGCCTGCTGAAGCTGTCCTCGGACACCGGCTCGCCGACGCCCGCCGACATCGACACCGGCGCCTCCAAGGTGACGGTGACCCCGGTCGACGCCGCGCAGACCGCGCTGTCGCTGAACTCGGTCGACGGCTCGATCATCAACAACACCTACCTGGAGCGCTCCGGCATCGACCCGCAGTCGGCGCTGTACAAGGACGACCCGAGCAGCCCCGGCGCCGAGCCCTACATCAACGCCTTCGTCACCCGCGCCGAGGACAAGAACGACCCGACCTACCTGAAGCTGGTCGAGATCTGGCACGACCCGGCCGTGCAGGCCGCGGTCGCCGAGTCCTCCAAGGGCACCGCGGTGCAGGTCCGCCGCGGCGGCCAGGAGCTGGCGCAGATCCTGGAGCGGGTGGAGCAGACCATCCGCGACGGCAAGTGAGCGAATCCGGCACTCCGGCGGTCGAATTCCGCGGCGTCGGCAAGACCTTCACCGCGGGCGGCGCCGAGCACGTCGCGTTGCGGGAGATCGATCTGCGCATCGAGCGCGGCGAGATCCTCGGGGTGATCGGCTATTCG
Source organism: Nocardia farcinica (assembly GCF_029867845.1). Lineage (GTDB taxonomy): Bacteria > Actinomycetota > Actinomycetes > Mycobacteriales > Mycobacteriaceae > Nocardia > Nocardia farcinica_A. Next base: position 2,076 of record NZ_JARWRU010000198.1, read on the forward strand.
GGCGCGGGCAAGTCCACCCTGGTGCGGCTGATCAACGCGCTGGAGAAGCCGACCACCGGCACCGTGGAGATCTCCGGGACACCCATCACCGGCGTCCCGGAGTCCGAGGTGCGCAGGTTGCGCCGCGACATCGGCATGATCTTCCAGCAGTTCAATCTGTTCCGCTCCCGCACGGTGGCCGGCAATGTCGAGTACCCGCTGAAGGTGGCCCGCAGGCCGAGAGCGGAACGCAAGGCGCGGGTGGCCGAACTGCTCAGGTTCGTCGGGCTGTCGGACAAGGCGCGCAGCTATCCCGACCAGCTGTCCGGCGGGCAGAAGCAGCGCGTTGGCATCGCACGGGCGCTGGCCACCTCGCCGTCGCTGCTGCTGGCCGACGAGGCCACCTCGGCGCTCGACCCGGAGACCACCGGTGAGGTACTGGAACTGCTGCGCAAGGTCAATCGCGAACTCGGCGTGACCATCGTGGTGATCACCCACGAGATGGATGTGATCCGCGCGGTCGCCGACCGGGTGGCGGTGCTGGCCGAAGGCCGCATCGTGGAGCTGGCGAGCACCTTCGACATCTTCGCCGCGCCGCGGTCCGCGCCGGCCCGCCGGTTCGTGGACAGCGTGCTGCACAACCGCCCGGCCGAGACCGAGCTGCGCAGGCTGGACGAACTGCACCGGGGCAGGCTGGTCACCGTCGAGGTCGACGACCGCAACCGGGTCGGCGCGGCGCTGACCACCGCCGCCCGCGCCGGCGTGCACTTCGAGATCGTCTACGGCGGGGTCAGCACCCTGCAGGACAAGACCTTCGGCAGCCTCACCCTGGCACTCGACGGCCCCGAGGCGGCGGTCGACGCGGTGATCGCCGAGTTCGAGGGCCGCCGTGGCACGGCGCCCGGCCACCCCGCACCGACGAACCGACCCGAAGGGGCCTGATGGACACCGACTGGGACAAGCTGCGGCCGGTACTCACCGAATCCGTCGGCACCACCGTCTACATGGTGCTGGCCACCTTCGTCGCGGGCGGGCTGATCGGGCTGTTCCTCGGCACCGCCCTCTACACCACCCGCAAGGGCGGCCTGCTGGCCAACGCCCCGATCCACTGGCTGCTCAACGTGGCGGTCAACATCGTGCGCCCGATCCCGTTCATCATCCTGCTCGCCGCCCTCGGGCCGGTGACGCTGGAGGTCGTCGGCACCACCATCGGCACCGAGGCGGCCATCTTCGTGATGATCGTGGCGGCCTCCTTCGGTATCGCCCGCATCGTCGAACAGAACCTGGTGACCGTGGACCCCGGCGTCATCGAGGCCGCGCGGGCGGTCGGCGCGGGACCGCTGCGCATCATCCTCACCCTGCTCATCCCGGAGGCGCTCGGCCCGTTGATCCTCGGCTACACCTTCGTGATCATCGCCATCGTGGACATGTCGGCCATGGCAGGCACCGTGGGCGGCGGCGGGCTGGGCAACTTCGCCCTGGTCTACGGCTACCAGCGCTTCGACTGGGAGGTCACCTTCGTCGCGGTGCTGATCATCATCGCGGGCGTGCAGGTGGTGCAGTTCGTGGGCAACTGGCTTGCCCGCGGGGTGTTGCGCCGCTGAGGCCGGGCGGACCGGGCCTCATCTGCGTCTGCCGCGCAGGTAGTCGGAGACCACCGCGGCCCCGAGCCCGTCGAGATCGGGGGCGATGACCCGGCCGCCGCTTCGGCGCGCGACCAGGTCGACGAAGGCGGCCAGCCGGGGGTCCTCGCCGAGCATGAACACCGACACCGACGCGCCGAGCCCGGCCAGGGAGTCGACCTGGGCCATGGTCACCGCGAGGGTGCGCGGCGACGGCGGCCACTGGAACCAGGCCTCGCCGTCGGATTCCAGGTGCGCGGTGGGCTCGCCGTCGGTCACCACCAGCACCACCGGCGTCGCGTCGGGATGCCTGCGCAGATGCCTGCCCGCCAGCAGCAGCGCGTGGTGCAGGTTGGTGCCCTGCTCCCACACCGCGTCCAGCGCGGTCAGCTCGGCGATGCCGACGGTGGTGGCGTGGCGGCCGAAGGTGATCAGGTCGAGCGCGTCGGAGCGGAAGCGGGTGCTGATCAGCTGGTGCAACGCCAGCGCGGTGCGCTTCATCGGCACCCAGCGGCCGTCCTGCACCATCGACCACGAGGTGTCGACGCACAGCGCGACCGCGGCCCGGGCCCGCTGCTCGGTCTCCATGATCTCCACGTCGGCCACGTCCAGCCGGACCGTGCGGCTGCCGGTGCTCGCCGACCGCAGCACCGCGTTGCGGACCGTGCGCGAGACGTCCCAGGGCTCGGTGTCGCCGAACCGCCACGGCCGCGACGAGCCGGTCGGCTCGCCCGCCGCGCCCGCCCGCGCGGTGTCGCGCTCGCCCTTGCGGGCCCGCAACTGGCCGACCACGTCGCGCAACGCCACCTCTCCCAGCCGGCGCAGCGCCTTCGGGGTCAGGCGCAGCGAGCCGTCGGGTGCGCGTTCGAACATGCCCTGCCTGCGCAGTTCCCGTTCCAGCTCGGCCAGCCGTTGCGCGTCGACGCGGGCGTCCTCGCCGAGGTGGCGGGCCAGCGCGTCCAGGTCGATGTCCTCGAGTTGCGCGCCCGGATAGGCCTGGGAGAGCTGTTCGGCCAGCGCGTCCAGCTCGGCCAGATCTTGGAGCGCCTGGGCGCCCTCGCCCATGCCGAGCGGGTCGTCGCCGCGGAAGCGGCGCGCGGATTCCCAGTCCGCGTCCGGGCGCAGCTGCCGCAGATGCGCGTCGAGGGCGCCGACCTGCTCGGCCAGCCGGGGATCGCCGAACGCCTGGTCGATGAGCGCCTCGAGTTCCGCGCGCTGCTCCTGGGACATCGAATTCATCATGCGCTGCGCGGCGGCGGCTCGTTCGGCGAGCGTGTCGATGAGTTCCTCGACGTCGCGCGGGTTCTCCGGGAAGAACTCGCCGTATCCGGCCATGAACTCGGCGAACCGCTCGGTGGTGTCCTCGCCGCGGGCGTGGGCGGCGAGCAGCCGGTTGAGGTCGGTCATCATCCGCCGGACCCGCTCGAGATCCCGCGGGGTGGCATCGCGCAGCGCCTGCTTCATGC
>NZ_JARWRU010000199.1 GCF_029867845.1 Nocardia farcinica
TCTCCCACACCGCCATCATCGGCCGCGAACTCGGCATACCCACCGTGGTCGGCGTTCCCGGCGTCACCCAGCGCATCCGCACCGGCGACCGCGTCGCACTCGACGGCCGGGCGGGCACCGCCACGATCGTGCACGAGGACACCCCATGACCGCATCAACCGCACCCACCGGACACGGCGAGAACTTCAGCCTGGAGCACTATCTCGACGCCTCCGCGCACACCTTCCAGCAACGCTTCGACGACTTCCGGCCGTTCGTCACCAACGGCAGGGCCACCGGTTTCGTGCTGCGGGAGATCACCGGACCCGCCGGGCCGGTGGTGCAGGTGCGCGACCCCGACGGCGGTGAGATCCGTGAGCTGATCATGTTCGGCTCCAACAACTATCTCGGCCTGGCAGACGAACCGGAGATCATCGAGGCCGCCGTGGCGGCCACCCGCGAATTCGGCGTCGGCTGCGGCGGCCCGCCCCTGCTCAACGGCACCACCTCGCTGCACATGCGGCTCGAGCAGCGGCTCGCCGAATCCAAGGGCTGCGAGTCGGCGCTGCTGTTCTCCTCCGGCTACGCCGCCAATGTCGGCTGGGTGACCGGCCTGCTGCGCGGCGGAGACATCCTCGTCTACGACGAGCAGAGCCACGCCAGCCTCTACGACGGCATCCAGCTCGGCCGGGTGCGTTCGATGGCCTTCGACCACAACGATCTCACCCACCTGCGGCATCGGCTGATGCAGGTGCGCTGGCGCAATCCCGGCGCGAACGTGGTGGTCGCGGTGGAGGGCGTGTACTCGATGGACGGCGACATCGCGCCGCTGCCGGAGATCAGGGCGCTGTGCGACTCCTTCGGGGCGTGGCTGGCCGTCGACGACGCGCACGGCACCGGGGTGCTCGGCGAGCGCGGCCACGGCACCGCCGAGCACTTCGGCCTGCCCGACGGCTCGGTCGAGCTGTCCATGGGCACCTTCTCCAAGGTGTTCGCCACCACCGGCGGTTTCGTGGCGGGTTCGCGCGACGCGGTGGACACCCTGCGGTTCTTCGCCCGCTCCCACATGTTCTCGGCCTCGCTGTCCCCCGCCGTGGTGGCCTCGGTGCTGGCCTCGCTCGACTTCATCGACGCCAACCCCGAGCGGGTGCGGCAACTGCACGACAACACCGCCTATTTCGCCGCCGAGCTGCGCGGACTCGGCTTCGCCGTCGACCCGCAGACCGCGATCATCCCGATCCTGGTGCCCCCGCACCTGGCCGTCGGCGAGGTGGTGTCGGCGCTGCACCGGGAGGGCGTGTTCGTCAACGGCGTCGAATTCCCCGCCGTGCCACGCGAACAGCAGCGCCTGCGGGTGTCGATGATGGCCACCCACACCCGCGACCATCTGGACTTCGCTCTGGAGCGCATCGCCGCGGTGGCCCGCCGATTCGGATTCCACCCCGAACAGGAAGGAAGCCGGGCATGACGACCGGGACCACAGGAATCGCCGAGGGCGCCACGGCGGCCGAGCGCACGCTGGTGCTCGCCGCGCTCGCGGCGCCGAGCGCGACAGAACGCACCGAGCTGATCGACTCGGCCAAGGAGGTCACCGACTGGGCGGGCTTGCTCGATCTCGCCCGCCGCAACGCCACCGTCCCGCTGGTGCAGCGCAGGCTGGCGGCCGAGGGCCTGTTCGACCTGGTGCCCGCGCCGGTGCGCTCCGGCTTCGCCGCGGTGACCGACCGGATCGCCGAGGTCAACGACCGCCGCCTCGCCGCCGCCCTCGAGGTGCTGCGCCGCTTCGACGAGCGGGGCGTACGGTGCGTGGTGCTCAAGGGCATGCTGTTCTCCACCGAGATCTACCACGATCCGCGCTACAAGCGGATGAACGATCTGGACATCCTCGTCGAGGTGGATCAGATCGACACCGTGCTCGAGATCTACCGGGAACTCGGTCTGTTCGCCACCTCGGAACTGCTCGGCAAGGCGCCGAAGGTGCGCACCCGCCGCTCCCACCACCTGCCGTCGTTCGTCTCCCGCGACGGCGCGCTGGTGATCGGCACGCACTGGGGGCTGATCACCCCGCTGGCGCCCTACACCATCGACTACGACGGCATCTGGTCGCGCGTGCGACGCATCGACTTCTACGGCGTGCCCGCCTGGGCGATGGCGCACGAGGACAATCTGCACCACCTCGGCGTGCACCTGCCGTACTACAAGACCGGCGTCCGAGAACTCGGCGACATCTGGAACCTGGCCCGCCACGCCGCCGATCTCGACTACGACCTGTTGATCCGGGAGATGCGCACGGCCGGTTCGGAACCGCTGATGTACCACGCGCTGTCGCTGGCGCACCGCCTGGTGCCCGTGCCGCCGTTCGCGGAGGTGATCGAGGCGGCGCGACCGCGCGCCGGCCGGTTCGTCCGCTACGACACCGCCCGCAAGACCGCCGACGTCCACACCCTGCTGCGCAGCCGCTCCACCCACACCTCGCGGATCGAGAAGGCCTACACCGAGTTCAACATGACCACCCGCGCGGCGGAGAAGCGCGAATGTTTCGCCAGGCTGTGGTCGGGACTGCTGCTGGTGCCCGCCGAGGAGGCGCGGCGCATGAGTTCGCTGCGCGAGCCGTCGGCACTGTCGCTGCTCGGCGCGCGGGTGGCCGCACCCTACCGGCTGACCAGGGTGTTCCAACGCGACCTCGGCACATGGCTGTTCCCCGCTGCGCTGGCCAAGACCGTCGCCGACCTCGCCGCCGCCTACGCGGGCGAGGCACTGCGCCGCACCGGCCGCGGCGGACCCGAGCGGCCCGGCATCGAGGAATGCGCCGCCCGCCTCGGCCTGACCCGCCAGGACCTGCAAGCCGTCCTGGACAGCCAGGAATGAGCGCGGCCCCCTCGGGCCGGACGGTGCTGTGGGATCTGGACGGCACCCTGGTCGGCGTGCGCGGCCGGGCCGTCAAGACCCTCATGCCGGTGCTGGCCGCCCGTTCTTTCCGATCCACCGGTCCGCACCGCTTCCTGCGCGAACTACCGGGTGTGCTGCGGGCGGTGCGCGCCAACGACACCGAACTGACCAACACCGACTACATGGTCGGCCTGCTCGCGGAGCGTTTCGCGCTCACCCCGGCGGAGGCCGAGCAGCGGCTGCGCCACCTGGCCGAGGTCGAATTCCCGCGCCTGCGCTCCTGTTTCCCGCCGCTGCCGATCGCGGTCGACACCGTGCGGGCGCTGCGCGCGGCGGGCGACACCCAGGTGGTCGCCACCAATCCGCTGTGGCCCGCGAGCACCGCCATCACCAGGTTGCGCTGGGGCGGGCACGACCCGTCCGCCTTCGCGTTCATCACCAGCGGGGAGACGATGCGCCGCTCGAAGCCGAGGGTGGAGTTCTATCACGAACTGCTGGAACGGCTTTCGCTGCGACCCGGTGAGTGCGTGATGGTCGGCAACGACGCCGCCAACGACGCGCCCGCCGCGCTGGCGGGCATTCCGATGTTCCTGCTCGGCGCCGGGCACGCGGTTCCGGCGGCGTGCGCGCGCACCGGGCGGGTCACCACCGGCCACTGGCCCCGGCTGCGGGAGTGGCTGGGTATCGAGGAGAAGTCATGCACGTCGTCCTGAATCCGCGATCCAACGCGGGCACCGCGCCGCGCCGCTGGGAGCCGGTGGAAAGAGCGCTGCGACAGTCGCATCCGGGGATGACCGTGGAGATTCCCGAGGATGCCTGCCGGGCCGCCGACCTGGTGCGCAAGTACGTGGAGAACCGGGCGGGGGCGGGCGAGCCCGCCGTGGTGGTCGCCGCGGGCGGCGACGGCATGGTGAACCTCGTGCTCAATGCCGTCATGGACCCCGAGACCGACCGGCCGAGGGGCGGCACCGACGCCGTCGTGCTCGGCGCGGTCGGGCTCGGCAGCTCCAACGACTTCCACAAGCCGGTGCCCGACGGGGCCACCGTCGCCGACGTGCCGGTCCGGGTGGACGCCGATCGGGCCGAGGCGGTCGACGTGGGCAAGGCGACGCTGCGGCTCCCCGACGGCACCCGCCGGATCAGCTACTTCCTGCTCAACGCCAGCATGGGCCTGGTCGCGGCGGGCAACGACTCGTTCAACCGCGCGACCGGGGCGATGGCCTGGCTCAAGGCGAAGAACGTGGAGGCCGCCATCGTGGCGACCGCGCTGAGCAATATCGCCACCCACCGGCCGCTGCCGGTGCGGGTGCGCGGCGGCGACTGGGAGCATCACGGCCCGATCACCAATATCGGCGTGCTCAAGAGCGTCCACTTCGCGGGCGGCATGTACTACGACACCCCCGTCACCCGCGACGACGGCTGTTTCGACATCAACATCTGGGCGCCCTCGGGCCGGTTGCGCATCCTCGGTCTGATCGCCGGGCTCTACCGTGGCCGGTTCTCCGCCTCCCCGCTGGCGGTCTGCCACCGGGACCGGGCGGTCGACCTGCACCCCGAACGGCCCGTCCCGCTGGAACTGGACGGTGAGATCACCGTGGTCGCCTCGGCGCGCCTCGAGGTGCTGCCACGGGTGCTGAAGGTGGCCGCCGTATGAGCGAGGTCGTGCTCGTCACCGGGGTCGCGACCGGCATGGGCGCGGCCACCCTGGACCGGCTCACCCGCGCCGGCTACACCGTCGAGGGCTGCGATGTGGTGCCCGGCGAGGGCTACGCCACCGTGGACGTGCGCGACACCGAGGCCGTCGAGGCCTGGGTGAAGCAGGTGAGCGCCCGGCACGGCCGCATCGACGCCGTGGTCACCTTCGCCGCCGCGGGCCTGGTCGGGGCCATCGAGGAGACCGACCCGACGGAGGCGGCCGCCGTGTTCGACATCAACGTCCTCGGCACCCACCGGGTCATCCGCGCCGCCCTGCCCGCCATGCGCGCCCGCGGCCGCGGCCGGGTGATCGTGGTGAGCTCCGGCGCCGCCGCCATCGCCGAGCCGTACGG
>NZ_JARWRU010000200.1 GCF_029867845.1 Nocardia farcinica
TGTCGCGCGTCAGACTTTGTGGCAGGGCCCGTTTGTTGCGGGTTTGACCTGTAGAAGGAGTCTGATCGTTCATGGCGAGACCGCCGGCTGTACCGGCTGAGGAGAAGGTCAGGATCGTGTTGTCGGTCCTGGCCGGTGAGGTGACTGTCGCGGAGGCGGCGCGGCGGGCGAAGGTGTCCGAGCAGTCGGTAGGGAATTGGAAGCGGCAGTTCCTCGAGTCCGGCCGTTCCGGGCTGGTGGCAGGGAAGTCGGGGCCATCGACGCGCGAGCAACAGCTCGAGGCCGAGATCACCGAGCTGACCCAGGCTTTGGGTGAGGCGCATCTGGCGGCGCGGGTGTGGAAGAAGTCCGCGGAGGGCCGGTTGGGCCCTTCGAGGACCTCGAGGTGATCCGCATCGAAGCGGGCATGCCGACCACGAGGTTTTGCCAAGTGATCGGCGTGCCCGAACGGACCTGGCGGCGTCGGCAGGCCCGGGTCCGGGCCGGTTCGCCGGTCAAAGGGCCGTGGCCGCGACCGGCCCGAGAAACCGTGCGAGACGCTGCGCGCCGGCATGCGCTGGCGCATCCGGCGTGGGGACACCGCAAGGTCTGGGCGATGTGCCGTTACGAGGGGTACCGGGTGTCGCAGGCGACGGTGTTGCGGCTGCTGCGCGATGACGGGCTGCTGCTGCCGGCGGCCTACCAGGCCGAACGTCGACAACTTGCCCAGCGCCGCAAGGCCGCCTTCGCTGTCGAGCCCACGGGCCCGAATCAGGTGTGGCAGTTGGACTTCAGCGAGTTCGAGACCACTACCGGTGGGACGTGGCGGATCGCCGGCTGCCGGGACTACTGGTCGAAGTACGAGCATCGGTGGCATGTGTCGCCGACGGCGAACCAGCACGACGCGATAACCGCGATAGAGCTCGCTCTGGCCGACTACGAGCAGATGTTCGGCCGACCGCTGATCCAGGCCTGCGAGCGCGACCCGGACGGCGAAGTCCTCCCGGCGGTGACGGTCGTGACCGACAACGGTGGCCCGTTCCGGGCGTTCCGCTTCGAAGCATTCATCACCGCTCACCCGGAACTGCGGCACGTGCGGACCCGGGTACGCAGCCCGGGACAGAACGGGTCACGTGAACGCGGGTTCGGGTCACTGAAATACGAGCGCCTGTTCCTGGAGGAGATCGACGACGTCCTGGCCCTCGTCGAGCACGCCGACGCCTACCGCATCGAGTACAACACCATCCGTCCACACGAGGCCATCGCGTGGAACCGGCCCGCCGAGGTCCACCTCGGCGCCGCCGACCCCCTGATACCCAACTTTCCCGAGACCGAAAACCTGCCAACTACTTGACGCGGGACACG
>NZ_JARWRU010000201.1 GCF_029867845.1 Nocardia farcinica
TGTGGCGGGTCCTCGGCGGCGACGGCGAGGACACCGCGGCCGCGCCCGCGACCACCGCCACCACCGCGAACTTCCCGGTGATCGGCGGGGGCGGTGACGCGACCGCCCCGACCACCTCGGCCGGTCGCCCGAGCGGCACGACGACCACGACCACCACACCTGTCCGCCTGCCCGCCGGGTCGACGCCGTGCGGCGGCACCTCCAGCGCCGCCAACGGCAACGCGGCCGCGGGCAACGGCGTGACCAGTTGCCCGTTCGCCGAGGAGGTCCGCCGCGCCTACGCCGCGCAGGCGGGCACCGGCTCGGACACCCCGCAGACGGTCACCGCCACCAGCCCCGTCACCGGGCGGTCCTACACGATGACCTGCACCCCCTCGGGCGGGCTGGTCACCTGCACCGGCGGCGACAACGCCATCGTCTACGTCTACTGAGCCGACCGAGACCGGGCCGGCCGAGACCGGGCCGGCCGAGACCGGGCCGACCGAGACCGGGCCGACCGAGACCGGGCCGACCGAGCGATCGGGCCGACCGAGCGATCGGGCGCGGGTGGCCGGGCGCCGCACGCGCCCGGCCATCGATCCGGTCAGAGCGGCACCGTGGGCGGGAAGGTGACCGGCAGCGAGACCAGCGCGCGATGGCGCACGCCCGGCCGCCGGCGGATCTGCGACACCGGCACGGCCCGCCGCATCTCCGGCAGCGCGTCAAGCAGCAGCTCGATCGCCTCGTGCGTGATCATCGTCGCCACCGGCACGGCCGGGCAGCCCCGAGGGCCCGCGCCCCACGCCAGATGCGACCGGTTGCCGGTGCGTTCCCCGGTCACGGCCGGATCGTTGTTGCACGCCGCCAGCCCGACCAGCAGCGGCTGTCCGGCGGGCAGGAAGGTTTCGCCGAAGATCTGCGGCTGCCTCGGGTGGCGCGGGCAGGCGGTGGCCAGCGGTGGATCGGTGAACAACACCTCCTCGACGGCGTCGCGCACGGTCAGCGAGCCGCCGAGCAGCCCGCCGTGGAAGCCGTCGTCGGTGGTCATCAGCAGCAGGGTGTTGGCGATCAGGTTCCACGTCGGCTCGGTGCCGGTGAGGTAGAGCTCGGTGGCCCGGCGGATCAGCTCGGCCTCGTCCCGGTCCGGCGAGCCGTCGATCAGCCAGGACACCAGATCACCGCCCGGCCTGGCACGTTTGGCGCTCAGCACCTCGGCGAAGGTCGCCGCCAGCTCGTGCTCGGCGCGCTCGGCCCCGGCGGTGTCGTCCGCCTCGCGCAGGCGGGTCATCGCGGCATAGGCGGCCTGGCCCTGGTCGGGTGCGAGGCCGAGCATCAGGTCGACGACCTCGACGGTGAGCGGGACGGCGTAGTCGGCCACCAGATCGGCCGAGCCGGTGCGGCAGAACCGGTTGATCAGCGCCACCGCGATCTCCTCGACCGCGCGCCGCAGCGCGAACAGGTCGATGCGCGCCAGACAGTTCGCGTAGGCGGTGTGCCGGTCGCCCGGCGCGCCCGGATCGGCGGGGAACCGGGCCTGATCGGTGAGGATCCGCAACGCCTCCCGGTAGCCGACCACCAGGGTGGCAGGCCCGTCGGCCGTCTCCACCGGAACGAACGCGCCGTGGCGCTCGCGCATCCGCCGGTAGGCGCGGTGCGGGTCGTCGGCGAAGTCCGCGCTGTGCAGCCGGAACGGTTCGTCGTCTCGCCGCGGACCCTGCTCGGTGCGCGGGGCGGACGGCGTGGACGAGCACTTGGCGATCAAACGCATACCCCCATGAACGACAGCGAGTGGACAACGGAATTGCTGTACTGCACGGTCTTTCACGCACACGTGGCCGCGGCGCCTCGGCGGGGCGCGGCGATCTGCATTCCGCCGTCGCGACGACCTGAGGCGGAAAAGTCCGGCACACGTGGATTTCGAGCAAGCGCGGGCGAGCTTACCCGCGGCCGGGGCGTTCCCCCGGGTAGGCGCACGCGGCGAGTGGTCGAAGACCGTGACGCCCAGTACGGTGTCAGATCAGCCGACACGGTCAGCGGGACCGGGTGGCGTGTGTTGCGAGGACGAGATGGCTGCTGATCGGTTGGGCCGCAGGGTTGCGGCACTGGGCGCGAGCGCGCTGGTACTGGCGCTGTTCACCGGGTGCACGATCGACCGCGATCCCGACGGCGACGCCGAGGCCGCCACCGTGTCCACCGGCGAGACCACCACTTCCGCGCCCGCGGCGACCGGTGCGCCCATCGAGGTCACCCTGCCGGGTACGCTGGCCGCCGACTTCCAGCTGTGGAAGGCGCAGTTCGAGGGCCGGGCCGGCCTGGCGGTGATGCCGGTCGCGGGGGGGGGGCCCGGGGGGCACGGCGGCGGGGGCGCGGGGCCCCGCGGGGGGGGGCGG
>NZ_JARWRU010000202.1 GCF_029867845.1 Nocardia farcinica
CCGCCCCCCCGCCCCCCCCCCCCTCGCCGGGTATCTCCGGCTTAAATACATCTACCTGGTCGACCGTATACGCCGGGCGGCCGGGGCCTTCGCGGCGGCGGGCATCGAGAAGGGCGACCGGGTCGCCGTCTGGGCCCCCAACTCCGCGGAGTGGATCATCGCCGCCTTCGGCCTGCTGACCGCCGGCGGCGTGCTGGTGCCGGTGAACAGCCGGTTCAAACAGGCCGAGGCCGACGACATCCTCACCCGCAGCGGCGCGAAAGCCGTTCTGGTGCAACAGGGCTTTCTGGACATCGAGTACAGCGCGCCCGACGGCGTGCCCGTGATCGACCTGAAGTCCGGCTTCCTCGCCGACGGCGCGCCTTTCGAGCGCGCGGTTTCCGGCGACGACATCGCCGACATCATCTTCACTTCCGGCACCACCGGCCGGTCCAAGGGTGTGCTGATGAACCACCGGCAGTCGTTGCGCATGTACGCCGAGTGGTGCGATCTGGCCGACCTGCGCCGGGGCGACCGGTATCTGATCGTCAACCCGTTCTTCCACACCTTCGGCTACCGGGCCGGGCTGATCGCCTCGCTCATCCGCGGCGCCACCATCCTGCCGCTGCCGGTGTTCGACGTGGACCGGGTGCTGGAACTGGTCGCGCGGGAACGAGTCACCATGCTGCCCGGCCCGCCCACGCTGTACCACTGCCTGCTCGAGGCCGCCGATCGCGGCCACGATCTGTCCTCGCTGCGCGCGGCGGTCACGGGCGCGGCCGACATCCCGGTCGAGCTGATCCGCCGCATCCGCGAGGAGCTGCCGTTCGAGACGATCATGACCGGCTACGGCCTCACCGAGGCGGGCACCGCCACCGCCTCCCGCCCCGGCGACACCTTCGAGCAGATCGCCACCACCGTCGGCACCCCCTGCGACGGCCTCGAGGTCCGCATCGCCGACGACGGCGAGGTCCTGGTCCGCGGCTACAGCGTCATGCGTGGTTATCTCGACGACCCCGAGGCCACCGCCGCCGCGGTCGACCCCGACGGCTGGCTGCACACCGGTGACCTCGGCGAACTCGACCCCGACGGCCGTCTGCGCATCCTCGGCCGCAAGAAGGACATGTTCCTCGTCGGCGGCTTCAACGCCTACCCCGCCGAGATCGAGGGCTACCTTCTCGAGCATCCGGCCGTCGAGCAGGTCGCCGTGATCGGCGTCCCCGACGAACGGCTCGGCCAGGTCGGCCGCGCCTACGTCGTGGCGGGCGAGCCGGTCGACGAGCGGGAACTCATCGATTGGGCCGAGCGGCGGATGGCCGGCTACAAGGTCCCGCGTTCGATCCGCTTCCTGGACCGGCTGCCGCTCAACGCGACCGGCAAGGTGCAGAAGGACCAGCTGCCCGCCTGAGCGCCGGGTCGGGGGATCGCCCGCAGTGGCGCCACGTCCGTGGGCTGCCGATGAGCCGCCCGTGGACGCCGCTCCGCCGTGAGGTCCTGGCCCCGATCCAGCTCGAGGCGGGCCGGGGCCGGACGAGGCAGGTGGCGGACACGGCCGCACCCACGTCAGGCCGACACCCCGACGCCCGGGCCGAGGCCGGTGGCCGCGCCGCGCAACGGCGCGCCTGGCCCGCCGTCGGCCTCGATCACGCTGCCGGTGACGGCCCCGCTGTCGGGTCCGGCGAGAAAGGCCAGCACGGCGGCGACCTCGGCCGGATCGAGCACGCGGCCCGCGCGGGGCAGCCCGCGCCGGTCGCCGCCGGAGTCCCGGTAC
>NZ_JARWRU010000203.1 GCF_029867845.1 Nocardia farcinica
GTGCGCGCCCCCTCGAACCCGATCGGTTCCCGAGGCCCACGCGCGCCGCACGGCGCCGGCGAGGGCGGGACCGGGTCGCGGGCGCTCGGCGGCCGGACGGGCAGGGGTGAACGCGGCGGCGAAGCCGGGCGCGGGAGCGGACGGAACGGGGTCGAGCCAGGTCGAGCGCAGGACCTCGGTGCGGCGGAAGCGCAACCCGCGCGGGCCGATCCAGGACGACCAGTCGTCGGTGAAGGCGGCATCGCCGTCGACTTTGGGCAACGGGGCGGTGGCGGGCGCACGCGTCTGCTCCCCCGCCGCGGGCCGGACGCGCACCGGAGGAGCGACGACACGGGTCGCTGCGGCGTGGTCGTCCGTCGGCGCGGCGAGCGGGTCCCCGGAACCGGCGGCACGGTGCGCGCCCTCCGCGAAGTCTTCGCAGTCCCCGAAGTGTCCTGGGTTCTCGAAGTGTTCGGAGTCCCCGAAATGTCCTGGCGCGGCGATGCTTTCGGGGACGGCGACATGTCCGGGGACGGCGACATGCCCGGGGACGGCGAAGCTGTCCCCGACCTCGCCGATGTGCGGGTGCGCGCTCCCCTGCGACGGCGCGACGGACACCGGCCGATCGTCCGGTTCGGCGAGCGCGAGGCCGGCCTCGGGCACCGGCGTCGGCCGGCGACCGGGCTGCCGGGCCGGGAAATCGGCAGGCGGCGCACCCACGGTGAACGCCGCGGGCACCATCTCCTCCCCCGCCCGCAGGTCGCCCCGCCGGGCGGTGTCGGCGTCCTCGTGGTCGTGGTGGTCGACGATGCCCCGCTTGCGCTGCTCGGTGTCGCGGCGCGCGGCGGAGGCGGCTGCCACGTATTCGGGACTGGCCAGGTAGTCGAGGCGCGCGCGGGCGGGGAAGCCCTCGGCGAGCAGGTCCTCGACCGAGACGCGCTCGCCAGCGCCGAGTTCGGTGATCAGGTCGTGGGCGCGCTCGGCGCGCCAGACGCCGGGGCGGCGCGCGGGGCGGGGGAACCCCGCGCGCAGCTCGGCGGCGGGCTCGGCGCCCACGCCCCCCCCGCGC
>NZ_JARWRU010000204.1 GCF_029867845.1 Nocardia farcinica
CGCGGGGCCCGTGGGGCGGCCGGGTCGGGCGGCGGGCGCCGCCGGTCCCAGGGCTGAGCCGGCCGCGGCCGAGCGAATCGCTGAGAGATCCGGTCCCCGACGCGGTGCGCGCCGGGGACCGGTTCGTTTCCGGCCGGGCACGGTCACTGCCGAGCTCGATCCGCGCGACACGCCCGACGACAGCGACACGCCGTCAACGGCTGCTCCGCTGGTCAGGGCAGGTTATCGGCACGCAATCGCGTTTCAGATCTTCCGCTCCCCGAACCGGGGACTCTCACACAGCTCCGCGACCACACGCAGGTCGGCGACGAACGCCTCGTAGGCGGGCCCGCGGTCGGGGGCACGCAGCACCGAGGACGGGTGCACGGTGGCGACCACCGCGAAGTCCGGCTGCTCGAGCACCGCGCCGCGTTGTTCGGTGACCTTGACCGACGGGCCGAGAATCGCCTTGGCCGCGACGGCGCCGAGGCACACCACCACAGCGGGCCGCACCACCCGCAGCTCCTGCTCCAGCCACGGCGCGCAGGCCACGATCTCGGTGCGGCCCGGCTGCTTGTGGATTCGCCGTGCACCGCGTTCGGTGAACTTGAAGTGCTTGACCGCGTTCGTCAGATAGACCTCCGCGCGCGCGATGCCCGCCTCGGTCAGCGCGCGGTCGAGCAGGCCACCCGCCGGACCGACGAACGGGTGGCCTGCTCTGTCCTCCCGGTCACCCGGCTGTTCGCCGATCATCACGATGCGCGCCCCGGCGGGCCCCTCGCCGAAGACGGTCTGCGTGGCGTCCCGGTACAGAGCACAGCCGTGGCACTCCTCGGCAGCGACGGCGAGCGCGCGCAGGGTGGGCCTGCCCGAGGGGAGATAGTCGGTAGCGGTCATCGGCGCTCTCCTTCACCGTCGGTTCCGCGGACTTCGCCCGCCGCGGCCCGCCCGGCCGGGCCGTCACGACCGCCTTACCCGCCGCGCCGGATCCAACCCGCCGTTTCACCCACCGACCTGCGGGTATCCGGCCGTCCACATCGATCGCAGCACCCGGACGGCGAGCAAAAGGGAGCATTCCGCATGACAACCATCTGGTCGGCCGCCGACGACACCGACACCCGGCCCGCGCTCCCGCCCGATCACCGCCACGACATCGTGGTGGTCGGCGCGGGCCTGACCGGGCTCGTCACCGCCCTGCTGCTGGCCGAGGCGGGCCGGGACGTGGCCGTGCTGGAGGGCAGGCGGATCGGGGACGGCACCACCGGGCTGACCACCGGCAAGGTGAGCCTGCTGCAGAGCACCCGCGCCGGCCGCATCGCCGAGCGCTGCTCGCTCGGCGCGCTGCGCACCTATCTCGAGGCCAACCGGGCGGGGCAGCGCTGGCTGCTCGACTTCTGCGCCACGCACGGGGTCGACGTGCAACATCGGGACGCGATCACCTACGCCCAGACCCCGGCGGCGGGCGAGGACGTCCGCGCCGAGTTCGAGCTGACCCGCGCGGCGGGCCTGCCCACCGAGTACGTGCCCGCACTGGACACCCCGTTCCCCTTCCACGGCGGGGTGCGGCTGGCCGATCAGGCGCAGCTGGACCCGAGGGCGCTGCTGCGCGCCCTCGCCGCCGCCCTCCACACGCGCGGCGTGCCGGTCTACGAGTTAAACAAGGCTGTCTCATATAA
>NZ_JARWRU010000205.1 GCF_029867845.1 Nocardia farcinica
TCTCCCGCTCCTTCTCGTCGGCCACCTCGGCCATGAGCGGCGTCTTGCCGCACGGGGCGGGTTCGGGGAACTTGATCCGCGCCACCTTGTCGGCCACGCGCACCTCGTCCAGCTCGCCGAGAAGTCGTTCAGCCCGCTTGACCATGTTCTGCGCCGCAACGGCTTTCGTGGCCTTCGCACCGAGCTTGGCGGCCTGGGCCTTCAACGCCGAGGCCTTCTTCTCGGCGTTCGCGCGTTCCCGGCGGCGGCGCTGCTCGTCGGTGGCTCGCGCGTCCAGGTACTTCTTCCAGCCCATGTTGTAGACATCGGCCTCGCCGCGCACCGCGTCGAGGAACCAGACCTTGTTCACCACGGCCTCGAGCAGTTCCACGTCGTGACTGATGACGATCAGGCCGCCGTCGTGGTTCTGCAGGAAGCCACGCAGCCAGGTGATGGAGTCGGCGTCGAGGTGGTTGGTCGGCTCGTCGAGCAGCAGGATGCGATCGGAGCGGCCGCCGCTGCCGTCGGAGGCGGAGAACAGGATGCGGGCCAGTTCGATGCGGCGGCGCTGACCGCCGGACAGAGTGCGCAGCGGCTGCCCGAGCACCCGGTCGGGCAGACCGAGGCTGTGGCAGATGCGCGCGGCCTCGCTCTCGGCGACGTAGCCGCCCAGCGCCGAGAAGCGCTCCTCGAGCCTGCCGTATTTGCGGACCGCCTTCTCCCGCTCCTTCTCGTCGGCCACCTCGGCCATGAGCGCCTGCTGCTTCTCCATGTCGCGGATCAACGTGTCCAGCCCGCGTGCCGAGAGCACACGGTCACGCGCGAGCACGTCGAGGTTGCCCTCGCGCGGGTCCTGCGGCAGGTAGCCGATCTCGGTGGAGCGCACGATCTTTCCGGCATACGGCTCGCCCTCGCCCGCGAGAATGCGCAGCGTGGTGGTCTTGCCCGCGCCGTTGCGCCCGACCAGGCCGATCCGGTCGCCCGCCTGCACGCGCAGCGCCGGCCCGGGGGCCGAGAGCAGGGTGCGGACGCCGGCCCGGACCTCGAGATCGGTCGCGGTGATCACAGATGTGCTCCTCTGGGAAGTGCGGGGTGGCGTCGGAGGGAATCTCGTCGTTCACTCGGCCCGGGTACGACCGCCACGATCGACCGCAGTGTAGGTACTCGGCCGACACGCCAGCCATCCATTTTAGCCGGACACCCTCGCCACGCCGCCGTGGCGAGGCGAGGTGTGACCGCAATAACCGGGGGCGCGATGCGCTTCGGTAGCGTGCCGTGTCATGAGTACCGATCTGTTGGGCAAGAGCGCGCTGGTCAGCGGCGCGAGCCGGGGCATCGGCAAGGCGGTTGCCGCCGAACTGCTGCGACGCGGGGCGAACGTGGTGATCACGGCACGCAAACCCGAGACACTCGAGCAGGCCGCCGACGAACTGCGCGCCCTCGGGCACAAGGGCCAGGTGGCCGCCGTCGCGGGCAACTCCGGCGACCCGCAGGCCCGCGCCGAGGCCGTGGCCAGGGCGGTCAGCGAGTTCGGCTCGCTGGACATCCTGATCAACAACACCGGCATCAACCCCGTCTTCGGCTCCCTCATGGAGGCCGATCTGGACGCGGTGCGCAAGATCTTCGATGTCAACGTGGTCGCCGCGCTCGGGTACGTGCAGCAGGCCCACAAGGCGTGGATGGGCGAGCACGGCGGTGCGATCGTCAATGTCGCCAGTGTGGCCGGCCTGCGATCGACCGGCGTCATCGCCGCCTACGGCGCGTCCAAGGCGGCGCTCATCCGTCTGACCGAGGAGCTGGCCTGGCAGCTCGGCCCGAAGATCCGGGTCAACGCGGTCGCGCCGGGCGTGGTGAAGACCAAGTTCGCCGACGCGCTGTACTCCGCCGACGAGGAGCGCGCCGCGAGCATCTACCCGATGAAGCGGCTGGGCAGCCCCGAGGACGTCGCCCGCCTGGTCGGCTTCCTGGCCTCCGACGAGGCCGCCTGGATCACCGGCGAGACCGTCCGCGTCGACGGCGGCCTGCTGGCGACCGGCGGGCTCTGACCGCTGCCCGCACTCCCCCGGCAGCCGCACCCGTGACCGACATCGTCGTCTGCGGGCTCGGTCCCTCGGGTCGCGCGCTGGCCCATCGCTGCCTGGCGCGCGGCCTGCGGGTCGCCGTCGTCGATCCGGCTCCGCACCGGCGCTGGACGGCCACCTACGCGATATGGGGCGACGAACTGCCCGGCTGGCTCGACCCCGCTGTGGTCGCCGCGCGCGTGGCACGGCCGGTGGCCTGGGGGACCGTGCGGCACGAGCTCGATCGCGAGTACCTGGTGCTCGACACCGGGCGGTTGCAGGACTCGCTCACCCTCGACGGGGCCGAGGTGATCGCCGAGCGGGCCGTCCGGGTGAGCGGGCGCTCGCTCACCACCGCGAGTGGCCGGGTCCTGCGGGCGGACCGGGTGATCGACGCGCGCGGGGTCGGGCGGTCGCCACGGCGCGCGGAACAGACCGCCTACGGGGTCGTCGTAGCCGGCTCGCACGCCGCCGACGGGGCGAGGGCCGGCCACCCAGGGGCCGCCGGAGGCGCAGCCGCCGCCTCGCCCCCCCCCGGCGGCCACCCGGCGCGGTTGAAGGACGGGGGGGCAGGCAACGGCGCGGGGGCCCGCGAGCCGCGCGCCGTGCACTATT
>NZ_JARWRU010000206.1 GCF_029867845.1 Nocardia farcinica
GGGCCCAGCCCCCCCCCCCCCCCCCCCCCCCCCCCCCCCCCCCCGGCCCCCCCCCGCGTGCGGCCACGACCCGGTCGCCCCCGGCCGCGGTCAGGACGGCCGGATACCGCCAGAGCCAGTCCGCCTCGGGGCCGATGGGCATGCGGGTGGCGTCGCGCAGGGCGGCGGGAAAGGCGTCGGCGTCGAGCCAGGTCCGGCCCGCCTCCAGAACGGTCACGGTGTGCGCCGGGTCCTCGCTGAGACGGGCGGCGAGAACACAGCCCGCCGTGCCGCCGCCGACGATCAGGGTGTCGGCGCGCACGGTGTCGGTCATCGCACAGGCATGGGGCGCGCGGTCAGCGGCGGGCCAGGGTCGGGCGCAGGGCGGCCAGGCTGCGGGCCCGGAAGGCGCCGAGCCACAGGCCCGTTCCGTAGGCGATGTCGTCCACGCGCTTGAAGGCCACGTAGCGCACCGGGTCGAGGCCGCCGCGCTCGCGATGGGTGAACCAGTCGGCCAGGCCGTCGGCCAGCGCCATGGTGACCGCGATCCGGCGCACGCGGCCGGACAGCACCATCGCCAGCAGGGTCACCGGCCAGTAGTGCCTGCACATGGCCGAGGCCAGCCGCCACAGTCCGGCGAAGAAGCCACGCGCCAGATACAGCGAGGCGATCCTGGTGGGATTGTCCAGACCGGCGAAGACCCGGCGCAGCCGCAGCAGCGCGGCGCCGAGGGTGATCGCGCCGCCCGCCGCGCCCCAGCGGGTGCAGGTCGCGAACAGCACCGAGGCCAGCACCGTCCAGCTCGGCACGGTCAGCGGGGACACCATGCGCGGGTCGTGGCGCCGGGCCAGCGCGGCGGCGCCGGTGCCGTAGAACAGCTTGCGGCCGAACCAGGCACGGAAGGACACCCGGTGGTCGTGGGCGACATGCGCGGCGGGCTCGTAGCGCAACCGCCTGCCCGCCCGCTCCAGCCGCCAGCACAGGTCCACATCCTCGGCGACGTGCAGGGATTCGTCGAAGCCGCCGACCGCGAGCAGCGCCTGCCTGCGGACCAGCATCGCGGCGCTCGGCACGTAGGAGATGCGGCCGCCGGAACGCACCGCCGCCTCGCGCCTGCCGAGATCCAGCGAGGATCGGGTGTGCTCGTAGCGGGCCAGCGCGTTGGAATCCGGGTCGAGGGCGACCACGCGCGGGGCGACCAGCGCCACCTCGGGATCGCTGAAGTGCCCGAGCACCACTTCCAGCCAGCCGCTGCGCGGCACCACGTCGGAGTCGAGGAAGGCCACGAACTCCGTTGTCGCCGCCCGCAGCCCGGCGTTGCGGGCCGCGGCGGGCCCCTGGGGGCGGTCGTGGCGCAGCACGGTCACCCGGCACCGCGGGCCGCGTTCGCGCGGCACCCGCACCGGCTGGTCGGAGCCGTCGTCGACCACGATCACGTGATGGCCGCGCAGCACCGCGAGCATGCGGGCCAGCCCATCGGGGTTGTTGCGCAGCGGGACGACGATGGTCACCTCGTCGGTGGAGGGCAGCAGCCGAGGACGCGGATTGGCGACCCCGGAATCGAGCAGCCTGCGGGCGACGACGGCGGACTTGGGCCCGGACACCTCCAGGTACCCGTCGCCGATCATCTCGGCGGCCTCGGGGGCGAGCCGCAGCACCCTGGCGGGCGTGCCACCGACGAGCACACGACCCCCGGAGTATGCGCGTACCCGTGGATCGATCCGTACCCCGAAGCCGTCCGGCAATCGATCGTGGCGCATCCCTCGCATGCTAGGCAATGCCGCCCGCTCGAGCATCATCGGCATGCGGAACGCGCAGGAAACGGGCCGAATCGCCGGGGCAAGCGCCGCGCCCCGGCCATTCGGCGTGTCGCGGCGGCGCTCACGCCACCCAGCTCACGCCGCGCAATCACTGCCTGCCACGCACACCACGCGGGCTCACACCACGCGGCTCACGCCAACGGGCTCTCGTCGCAGGCACGGGAGGGCACCTTCGCCGACAGCGTCAGCGGGATCGGGCCGGACTTGCGAGCGCCGCGCCGAGGGGCGGCCTTGCGCGAGTGGTCCACCGAGGAGCGCGGGATGGTGCGCCCGGCGTCGGCCAGCGCGGCCTCGCCGTAGCCCTGCACGCACTCCGGGTCGGGTCCGTCGGCGGGCAGGCCGGTGAAGAACTTCGCCGCCATGCAGCCGCCGCGGCAGGCGTCGTAGTGCGCGCAGCCCGAGCAGGCGCCGCCGCCGGTCGGCTCGCGCAGTTCGCCGAACAGCCGCGAGTCCCGCCAGACGCCCTCGAAACCGCCGTCGGTGAGCACGTTTCCGGCCAGGAAGCGGTCGTGGATGGCGAACGGGCAGGCGTAGACGTCACCGACCGGGTCGACCAGGCAGACCACCCGGCCCGCACCGCACATGTTCAGGCCGGGCAGCGCCGAACCGAAGGCCGACAGGTGGAAGAAGGAATCACCGGTGAGCACGCCCTCGCCGTTGGCGACCAGCCAGTCGTAGAGCACGCGCTGCTGGTCGGGGGTGGGGTGCAGCTCGTCCCACACGTCCGCGCCGCGGCCGGAGGGACGCAGCCGGGTCAGGCGCAGGGTGGCGCCGTAGCGGTCGGCGATGGCCTTGAACTCGTCCAGCTGTGGGATGTTGTGCCTGGTGGCGACGACCGACAGCTTGGCGTCGGTGAACCCCGCCTCGGCCAGGTTCTCCAACGCGCGGATCGCGGTGTCGAACGAGCCCGGCCCGCGCACCGCGTCGTTGACCTCGGCGTTCGCGCCGTCGATGGAGATCTGCACGTCCACGTAGTCGCTGGCGGCCAGCCGGGCGGCGACCTGCGGGGTGATGCGAACGCCGTTGGTGGAGAACTTGATTCCCACGTGATGGGCGGTGGCGTAGTCGACCAGTTCCCAGAAGTCCTGGCGCACCGTCGGTTCGCCGCCGCCGATGTTGACGTAGAAGATCTGCATGCGCTCGAACTCGTCGATGAGCGCCTTGCACTGCTCGGTGCTCAGCTCGCGCGGGTCGCGCCTGCCCGAGGAGGACAGGCAGTGCACGCACGCCAGGTTGCAGGCGTAGGTGAGTTCCCAGGTCAGGCAGATCGGCGCGGCCAGGCCGCTTTCGAAGCGGTCGACCAGCTTGACCGCCTTGTCCGAGCCGGGCTGTGCCGGGCGCGCCACCGTTCGCGCAGGCGCGGGGGCCGGGGAACCGGTCAGGTCCCGGCGGCTTTCGCCGCCGACGATCATCTGACCGTCGGCGAGCTGGGTCAGCGCCGCCGCGGAGGGGGCGGCGGCTTCCTCCGCGCCGCCCGCCGCCTGC
>NZ_JARWRU010000207.1 GCF_029867845.1 Nocardia farcinica
GCCGGGCCTTAAAACCCGCCCGGCGGGGGTGCGGGGGGGGGCCCCCGGGGGGGGCGGCCCCCCCCCCCCCCCCGCGACCACCGGTGTGCGGGGACCTGACGCCCGGCCGGTTCACGAATCAGGCAAGCAACGAAACCCAGAGGTGACGAATGTCGAAGATGCCGCCCGGTGTGCCCGCCTCGGAGCCGGCCGCACAGGCCGAGCCCACCGAGCCCCGGCCGCCGCTGCCGCCCAAGCCCGACCAGCACGGTCCAGCGCCCGTCACCCCGACGGGGGCGGCGGTCGACCAGCCGCGGGGGGCTCGCGCCCAGCACGGCACCCACCTGACCACCGCGCAGGGCGCGCGCCTGGCCGACACCGATCACTCGCTCAAGGCGGGAGCGCGCGGGCCGGTCCTGCTCCAGGACCACCACCTGCGCGAGAAGATCACCCACTTCGATCACGAACGCATCCCGGAGCGAGTCGTGCACGCCCGCGGCGCCGCCGCGCACGGCGTGTTCGTCGCCAACGGCGCGGCGGAGAGCATCTGCTGCGCCTCGCTGTTCCAGAAGAACAAGAAGACACCGGTTTTCGTGCGGTTCTCCACCGTGCTCGGCTCGCGCGGTTCGGCCGACACCGTGCGTGACACCCGCGGCTTCGCCACCAAGTTCTACACCGACGAGGGCGTGTGGGATCTGGTCGGCAACAACATCCCGGTGTTCTTCATCCAGGACGGCATCAAATTCCCCGACATCATCCACGCGGGCAAGCCGCATCCCGACCGGGAGATCCCGCAGGCGCAGAGCGCGCACGACACGTTCTGGGATTTCGTCTCCCTGCACACCGAGGCCACCGCCCACACCTTGTGGAACATGTCCGATCGCGGCATTCCGCGTTCCTACCGGATGATGGAGGGCTTCGGTGTCCACACCTTCCGGTTGATCAACGCCGAGGGCAAGTCGGTGCTGGTGAAATTCCACTGGAAGCCCAGGCTCGGCGTGCATTCGCTGTTGTGGGAGGAGGCGCAGATCGCCGCGGGCGTCGACCCGGATTTCCACCGCAGGGATCTGGCCGACGCCATCGAATCGGGCGCGTTCCCGGAATGGGATCTGGGTGTGCAGGTCTTCCCGGACACCGAGGAGCAGATGTTCGAGGGCATCGACCTGCTCGATCCGACGAAGTTCGTCCCGGAGGAACTGGCCCCGGTGCAGGTGATCGGCACATTGACGCTGAACGCCAATCCGAGCAATTTCTTCGCCGAGACCGAGCAGGTGGCCTTCCACCCCGGTCATGTGGTGCGCGGCATCGATTTCACCAACGACCCGCTGTTGCAGGGGCGGTTGTTCTCCTACCTGGACACCCAGATCTCGCGCCTGGGCGGCCCGAATTTCGCGCAGCTGCCGATCAACCGGCCGCACACCGAGATCAACGACATGTTCCGCGACGGCATGCACCAGACCGCCGTGCACACCGGTGTGGCGCCCTATCGCCCGAACAGCCTCGACGGCGGCTGCCCGTTCACCGCGCAGCCCGGCGAGGCGTTGATCGAATTCCCCGACATGGTGAACGGCGCGAAGGCCAGGCAGGCTCCGGCCAGTTTCGACGACCATTTCAGCGGCGCGCGCCTGTTCTATGCCAGCCTCACCGACATCGAGAAGAAGCACATCGCCGACGCCTACAGCTTCGAATTGGGCAAGTGCTACGAGAAGGCGATCAAACAGCGCGCGGTGGATGTGCTGCGCAATGTCGACGAGCAGCTGGCGCGGACCGTGGCGGGCAATCTCGGCCTGCCCGCGCCGGACACCACGGACGGGGCAGGCGCAGGCGCGGCCGCGGCGGACGGCGCGGTGACCACCTCGGCCGCCCTGGCGCAGATCGGCGAGCGCTGGCCCACCGACGGGCGGATCATCGGCATCGTCGTCGACGACGACATCGACGTGGCAGAACTCGCCGACATCGTGGAGCAGATCTCCGGCAGCTCCATGGTGCCGTTGGTGCTCGCCGCCCACGGCGGTGAGATCGGGTCGGGCAAGCGGGTGGTGCCGATCTCGCGCACCCTCGACACCGCCAGGTCCGTCGAGTTCGACGCCCTGCTGGTGGCGGCATCCCTGCCCGACCCGAAGCTGACCGTGCTCCTGCAGGAGGCGCATCGGCACCTCAAGGCCATCGCCTACACGCCCGCGGGCGAGGCGGCGTTGCAGACGGCGGGCATCGCCGGGGGCTTCGACGGCATCCAGACCGCCTCGGGCCTGGCGACGGCCTTCGCGTTGCTCGCCGAGGCGTTGCCCGAGCATCGGGTGTGGTCGCGCGCGGCGCAACTGGCGTCCTGAGCCATCGCGAGAACGGGGGCGGGGGTGCCC
>NZ_JARWRU010000208.1 GCF_029867845.1 Nocardia farcinica
GCCACACCACCACCGGCACAGTGCCCGCGTTCTCACCTCGACCGGAAAAGCACGAGCCCGCGCGATCTGTCGCGCGGGCTCGTGGTTCGCTTCCGGCCGGGCTGACGCCGGGCGGGTGGATCACCGACTAGCTGGGGCGGCCGACCTCGTAGGTGCCGTCATCCTTGGTGATCTTGATGTTGACCTTCTTGTCCTCGCCGTTGACCTTCAGCGAGCACTGGAAGGTGTTGTCGATCTCGACCTTCTGGCCGGCGGGGCAGGACACGTCGGCGACATCGGTGATGCCGTAGGAATCCTTCAGCACCGAGGTGACGCCGTTCTGCACCGCGGTCTGGTCCAGCTCGTCGGTGGCGGTGAGCAGCAGCACCAGCGTGATGATGCCGCCGAGGACCAGCAGGCCGACCACGGCCAGGCCGATGATCAGGCCGGTCTTACCGCCGCCACCGCCCTGCTGGGGCGGCGTCTGGCCGGGCTGCCCCCACTGCTGCTGCGGCTGCGGCTGGCCCCAGGCCTGCTGCGGCTGCGGCTGGCCGGGCGTCTGCCCCCACTGCTGCTGCGGCTGCGGCTGGCCGGGGGTGGCGCCCCACGGCTGCTGCTGCGGCTGGCCCCCGGTCTGACCCCACTGCGGCTGGCCGGGCGTCTGTCCCCACTGCGCCTGCGCCTGGTTCGGATCGGCCCACTGCTGAGTCGGCTGCGCCGGAGGCGGAGTCTGGCCACCCCACTGCTGGGTCGGGCCGGCGCCGCCGGGCGGCTGCTGGCCGGTCCACACCTGGGTGGGATCGTTGCGCCCCTCCCCTGCTTCCTTCGGTCCAAACGGGCCGCTCATTGGTTGCCTCCACTCGCATCGTTACTCATACGGTAGCCCCCCGACGGCGTCTGGTCGTAGAGTCACGACAGCTGCGCCACAGTCGGTACGCGCAAGAATCAAATCACAGACCATTCGGCTACGCGGCGTCCACCGCCACG
This sequence comes from Nocardia farcinica, assembly GCF_029867845.1. GTDB lineage: Bacteria > Actinomycetota > Actinomycetes > Mycobacteriales > Mycobacteriaceae > Nocardia > Nocardia farcinica_A. Next base: position 967 of record NZ_JARWRU010000208.1, read on the forward strand.
ACACCCCGCCTGATCGCGCGCACCGCCTTCGCCGCCGTCGCGGCCACTTCCTCGTCGTCGGCGGTGTTGTGGATCTGGTCGAGCAGGTCGATCACCTGCCTGCACCACCGCACGAAATCACCGGCCGACAGTGGTGTGCCCTGATCGCCTCCGGCCAGCAACGCCTCGGCCAGCCCGTCGCCGCGCGCCCACAGGTGCACGCCCGCGATGAAACCCAGATCCGGCTCGCGGGTGGGCGGCAGCTTGTGGCGGGACTCGTCGCGGCGCAGCTCGCTCCAGATGTCCACGGTGGCGCCGACCGCGCGCTTCACCGGCTGGGTCGGACCGGCCGGACCGAGGTAACCGCCCGCCTCCTGGCGGGATTCGTAGACCAGGATCGACACCACCGCCGCCAGTTCGGCCGGGCCGAGCCCGCGCCACACTCCCCGGCGCAGGCATTCGGCCACCACCAGATCGCTCTCGGCGTAGATGCGGGCCAGCCTGCGCCCGTCGGCGGTGACCTCCCCCTCGTGCACGAAACCGCGCTCCTCGAGCAGGCCGAGGATGCGATCGAAGGTGCGCGCCAGCGAGTTCGTGGTGGCGGCGACCTTCTGGCGCATGCTCTCGGTCTCGCGCAGGATGCGGTTGTAGCGCTCGCCGATGCGGCTCATCTGCTCGCGGTCGGGGCGCTTGTGCGCCGGATGCGCGCGCAGGGCGCGGCGCAGGGTGTCCAGTTCCCTGTCGTCGGCGGCCTCCGAGCGCCCGCCCCTGCCCCTGCGCCCCGGCGGGGTGATGCCGGTGCTGCGCAGCGCGGACGCCAGGTCGCGACGGCTGCGCGCGGTGCGGTGATCCACTCGGCGCGGCAGCCGCATATGCCCCAGCGTCTCGGCGGGAACCGGGAAGTCGTGCACCGACACCCGGCCCGCCCACTTGTCCTCGGTGAGCACCAGCGGGCGAGGATCGTGCGGGGTGGCATCGGGCTCGAGCACCACGGCCAGGCCCATCCGGCGGCCGGACGGGATGGCCACCACGTCGCCGCGACGCAGCGCGCTCAGCGCCTGCACGGCCTGTCCGCGCCGGTCGGCCCGGCTCTGCTGCGACAGCTGGCGCTCGCGCTGCTTGATCCGCTCACGCAGCTGGATGTACTCCAGGAAGCCGCCATCGGCGCCGCCGAGCTGTTCGCGCAGGCCACGCAACTGCCCCTCGTTGCGTTCGATGCCGCGCACCAGCCCGACCACCGAACGATCGGCCTGGAACTGGGCGAAGGACCGCTCGAGCAGCGCCCGCGCCTCGGCCGCGCCCATGCGGTCGATCAGGTTGATCGACATGTTGTAGCCGGGCTTGAACGAACTGCGCAGCGGATAGGTGCGGGTGGACGCCAGGCCCGCCACCGCGCTGGTGTCGACCTCCGGCTGCCACAGCACCACCGCGTGGCCCTCGACGTCGATGCCACGACGACCCGCGCGACCGGTGAGCTGGGTGTATTCGCCGGGCGTGAGCTCGGCGTGCGATTCACCGTTGAACTTGACCAGCCGCTCGAGCACCACGGTGCGCGCCGGCATGTTGATGCCCAGCGCCAGCGTCTCGGTGGCGAACACCGCCCGCACCAGCCCGCGCACGAACAGTTCCTCCACGGTGTGCCGGAAGGCGGGCAGCATGCCCGCGTGGTGGGCGGCCAGGCCGCGGTGCAGCGCCTCGCGCCACTCCCAGTAGCCGAGCACCTCGAGATCGCCCCTCGGCAGGTCGCCGGTGTGCTTCTCGATCACCGCGTCGATCTCGTCGGCGTCCTCCGGTCGGCTCAGGTCCAGCCGCGAGCGCAGGCACTGGGCCAGCGCGCCGTCACAGCCGGCCCGGCTGAAGATGAAGGTGATGGCGGGCAGCAGCCCCTCCTCGTCCAGCTTGGCCAGCACCTCGGGGCGCGGCAGCGGACGGAAGGCGCGCCTGGGTCCGCCGCGTCCGCGCGGCCCGCCGCCCCAGCTCTCCGCCCGGTCGGCCGCCTCGCGATGCTTGATGTAGCGGACCAGCTCGCCGTCGACGACCACCTTCTGCGCGCTGGAGTCGGTGTCGAACAGGTCGAACATGCGCCTGCCCACCATGACGTGCTGCCACAGCGGCACCGGTCTGGTCTCGTCCACCACCACGGTGGTGTCACCGCGCACGGTGCCCATCCAGGCGCCGAACTCCTCGGCATTGCTGACCGTCGCGGAGAGGCTGACCAGCCGCACCTCCTCGGGCAGGTGCAGGATGACCTCCTCCCACACCGCACCGCGGAACCGGTCGGCCAGGAAGTGCACCTCGTCCATGACCACATACGACAGCCCGCGCAGCGCGTCGGAGGAGGCGTAGAGCATGTTGCGCAGCACCTCGGTGGTCATCACGATCACCGGGGCGTCGGGATTGATCGACTGGTCGCCGGTGAGCAGGCCGACGCGCTGACGGCCGTGACGGGCGGTGAGATCGGCGAACTTCTGGTTCGACAGCGCCTTGATCGGCGTGGTGTAGAAGCATTTGCCGCCCGCGGCCAGCGCGAGATGCACCGCGAATTCGCCGACCACGGTCTTGCCCGCACCGGTGGGCGCGCACACGAGCACCCCGTGCCCCTCCTCGAGCGCCGTGCAGGCCTCGCGCTGGAAGGGATCGAGGTCGAAGCTCAATGCCGCCGAGAATTCGTCCAGCTCGCTGGTACGCGACCCCAAGTTCGTCACCAGACCGAGAGTATCGGAGGACGCCGACAGCGGTCGCCCGGATTTCGCTGCATCCCCCGCGTAGCGACCGGATCGGTGCCGTAACTCACCACGAATCCACCACAGCCCTCAGCTGTTCTTCAACGCCGGTTTCGCCCCGGTCACCGAGTACACTTCGTCGTTGAAGTGATTCCGTAGGCCTGTGCCGCGCCTATCGTGCGTCGACGTGTCGAGGCACCACCAGAGATCAGGCGGTGGCGCCCACCGCGTCATTGATCGACCGGATGACCCCGAGCAACCGCTTCGCCTCCTCGGGCTCGAACAGTTGCGTCGGCCCCTGCGGCGCCGCATCGGTGAACGGCGCCTCGAACAGCAACTTCGGGTCCATCTCACCGTGCCGGGTGAGATGACCGATGACCAGGTTGACGAAATCGATCTGGCTGGCACTCGCGGTGCGCTCACCGAGAAACTCCGCGAACGCCTCCTGCACGGCCTGCCGATCGAGACCGACGAGGGAACGGATGAACCGCCCAAGCCCCTGGGCGTTGGCCACGGCGCGTTCCATGTCCTCGGGTGCGCCGGCACCGCTGCGGGCAAGCAGTTCCTCGAGGGATTCCAGATCGGCCGGAGTCAGCGGCTTGCCCGAACGCAGCTTCTGCAAGGCCAGGTTGTCGGGCTGGCGGCGCAGATAGTCACGCACCTTCGCCCGGTAGCGCTCGACATCGGTTCCCGACCGCATCTCCGGCATGTCCCGTTCGACGACCTCGCCGAGGGTGTCGGTGAAGTCGGTGTAGACCACGACGCGCTTCTTCTTGTCGAGCAGTCCCACGATGGACCGCAGCTCCCGCCGGGCGTGTTCGAGCATGTCGACGGTGACGTCCTGCCACCACTCGTCGCTCGCCACCTCCCGCAGCAGTTCTTCCTTGGCCTTCACCTTCGGGATGGCGAGGCCCTCCTCGAGCAACCCGTCCGCTACGCCGCGAATCGTGTCGGCGTGCTTGGGCAGGGTGTCGTCGGCGAGGACGACGGAGAGTTGTCCGCGCAGCACGACGATGTCGAATCGTTTCGCCATCTCGTCGCTGTCGCGGACGGTGGTGGGCAGATCGGCGAGATCGCCGATGATCTCAGCGGCCGCCTGTTCGGTCAGCGACTCCCAGGCGGCCCGCTCGGCGTACTTCTCCACCGCGCGGCGTCGCGTGCGGACGATGAAGTTGTCCAGTCGCATCCCGGCGACCTGCCCGTGGAGCAGATCGGCCGTGTCGCGACGCAACGTCCGCGACGCGCCGGACCGATCGAGTGCGGCGAGCAGTTCGGTTCGCTTGGTGAACAGCTGCTGCGAGAGCGACGGCGCGAGCGCCCCTTCGGAGGCGCCGACATCCTGGTCGAAGTAGTCGAAGTTCCCGCAGATGTCGAAGACGAAGAAGTCGGTCTTGTCCTGGCCCGGACCGTACAGATCGGGACGCAACCGGGTGCCGCGGCCGACCATCTGCCAGAACTTCGACTTCGACCGCACCGGCTTGAAGAACACCAGGTTCACTACTTCGGGGACATCGATGCCGGTGTCGAGCATGTCGACGGAGATCGCGATGTGCGGTTCCTGGCCGGGCTGGGAGAACTTGTCGATGAGATCCTGGCTGTAGCTGACCGAGTGGGTGACGACGCGCGCGAACGAACCCCGGTATTCCGGGTAGTTCGCGTCGAACCGCTCGGCGATGAACTTGGCGTGCAGCTCGTTCTTCGCGAAGACGATGGTCTTGCCGAGCCGGTCACCACCGGCGACGCGATGCCCATGCGTCATCAGCGTTTCGAGCACCTTGTCGACGGTGTCGATGTTGAACAGCCACTTGTTGACCGCCTCGGCCTGCACGACATCGGGGATCTCGTCGTCCGGGACGTCGTCACCCCAGTCGATCGACTCGTAGCGCTTCTTCTCCTCCTCGGAGAGGTCGGCGTAGCGGATGCCTTTCAGCGGGAAGGTCAGCGGCACGTCCACCGCCCGCGGCGGCACGAGATACCCCTCGTCGATGGCCCGATCGAGCGAGTAGTCGTTCGTCGGGACACCGGTTTCCAGCTGGAACAGCTGGTAGGTGTTGTAGTCCACCTCGTCCTTGGGGGTCGCGGTGAGGCCGAGCAGCAGCGAATCGAAGTACCGGAAGATGTGCCGGTACTTCTGATACACCGACCGGTGCGCCTCGTCGATCACGACCAGATCGAAGTATCCCGGTCCGAACTTCCTTCTGCCGCCATCGGTTTCGTCGATCAGCCCCATCATCGTCGGGTACGTGGAGACGTACACCCGTCCCTCGGTGTTCTTGTCGGTCAGCAGGTTCACCGGCGACGAATCGGGCAGATGCGTCTTGAACGCACCGACCGCCTGCTTGACCAGCGCCTTGCGGTCGGCGAGGAACAGCACCCGCTTGACCCAGTTGGCGCGCATCAGCATGTCGGCCAGCGCCACCACGGTGCGGGTCTTGCCGGACCCGGTGGCCATGACCAGCAGCGCGGCGCGCTGGTTCTCGCCCTCGAACCGCTCGGTGACCGCGCGGATCGCCTCCTCCTGATACGGCCGCCCGGCGATCTCCTGCGGAACGGGCAGATCGCGCAGCGGCTTCATCGTCGTCCGGCGGCCGACGAGCAGTTCGAGTTCGTCTCGGGTGTGGAAACCGGCGATCTCCCGCGGCGGATAGCGCAGGTCGTCCCAGAAGTAGTGCTCGAACCCGTTGCTGTAGTAGATCACCGGCCGCCGGCCGAACTGCTTCTCCAGGCAGTCGGCATATAGTTTCGCCTGCTGCTGACCGGCGCCAGGATCGACGGAGGTCTTCTTCGCCTCGACGACGGCCAGCGGCAGACCGTCCGCGCCCCACAGCACGTAGTCGGCGAACCCGTTCTTTCCGTCGGGCATGCCGGTGACGGGATACTCGCGGTCCCGCTTCTGATCGAGCCTCCAGCCGGCTTCACCGAGCATGAGGTCGACGAGGTCGCGGCGGGTCTGCGCCTCGTCGTAGTCGTGCGTGTCGGGTATTGCGGCGCTCGCCTGCTGCGCAGCCTGGATCTGCGCGCGCAAGTCGGCGATCAGCTGCTCGTAGCTGACCTTCTCCAATTCCGCCGTCTCGACGGCCTCGTCGCGCGCCTTCAGCTGCGCGATGAGGTCCTGCTTCTCGGCCTCGGACTGCTCGAGCAGCGCATCCTTGGCAGCCAGCTCCGCTTCGAGCTTGCCGAGCTGCGCGACAGTCTTCGCCACCACAGCACCACCGCCGGGCCTGGGCAGCCGGGCCGGGTCGAACTGCTGCTGCGGCGACGGCTTGCTCGACGGCAGCGTGGCATAGGTGCGGGCCAGCCACGACAGGATGTGGAACAGCTCGGCGAGCGCCTTCCGACCGGCATCCTTGGGCACCGGGTGGGCCTCGTGGACGGCCTTGTTGCCGAGCCGGCGGATGAGATCCATCTTCGTGACGAGCCCGTGGCCGACGACGCCGACGAACCTGCCGTCATGAATCCTCGCCGCCAGGTCGGACTTGTAGGGCTCGGGCAGGCTCTGGGTGCGGTAAATCCACTTGACGGCGTGTTCGACGGTGCGACGCGCGTAGAAGCAGGTGGTGCGCGGGTCGAACAGCGCGTCCCGCTCGGCATTCCTGGCCTCGGCGTACAGCTGCGGCCATTCGGCCTGCAGGAAGTCGAAGTTCCCCACCATGGGACCGCGGTCCTTTCCCCACTCGTGTGCGCCACCTGGCGGTAACGCGCCGTTCCGTGCTCGATCCTGGCACAGGCGTCCGTGCTTTCCCGAAGCCCGCAAACACTACGGGACGGGTCCGACAATTTCTGCCGTCCGAACGGCCGACGCTGTCTGTCGGCGGGGCGTGTCATGCTTTCCCGTTCTCGCGCACGCGGGACACGTCGACCACGACGCCCCCTTTCTTCCCAGGAGCACGACATGACCGAGCAGAGCCCCACCCAGCAGACCCGCAACGCGGCCGCCGCCACTCCGAAGAAGCTGAAGAGCTGGCCGTTGGCCGTCGGCGCCACCGCGCTGGCCCTCGCCCTCGGCGCACCCGCGGCATCCGCCGCACCGTCGGCCACCGCATCCCCCGCACCCGCATATGCGGTGGCCGTTGCCCCGTTCATGCAGCAGCTGAGCCCCGGCCAGCAGAACGCCGTCCGGGCTGCCCAGCAGTACCTCGAGATCTCCGCCTTCTCCCGCAGCGGCCTGATCGCCCAGCTCGAGTACGAGGGCTATTCCACGGCGGACGCCACGTCCGCGGTCGACAGCCTGAATGTGGACTGGAACGAGCAGGCCGCACGCAGTGCCGAGCAGTACCTGGAGATGACCGCGTTCTCCCGATCCGGGCTGATCGACCAGCTGGTGTACGAGGGCTTCACGTACGAACAGGCCGAGTACGGGGTGAATGCGGCCTACTGACGATTCTGCGGCGTCAGCCCGTTCGATCGGTGAGGGTGGAGCACTGCGGCGCACGACCAGTCGCAGTGCTCCAGGCGCTTTCCCGGCGCCCGCGCGCACTACCCGAAGGGACCGACGAGTTCCCCCACGCCGATGCGCCCGAGAACATGCGTGGCGAAGGCGTGATTATGGAACCGCTTGTACGGTCCGCGTCCTTTCGGCTCGAGGAGTTCGGCAAGACCCCGGATCGCCGCCGCGAGGGGCAACCCCGAGAACTGCTCTTCAGCGCCTTTCTCTGAGCGGAACCACTCGATGACGAGCCCGTCACCGTCCGCCGAGGCCATATCGGTGCGGTGAAAACGCAACAGCGGAAACGCGGTCTCCAACTGGTCGAAGGCGCGGCCGGTGTCCGCGGTGAACACGGCCTCCGACACATACGTCACGAGGCGATAGTCCGTGATGTCGATGCCCAGCATGAGCCGCTCGACGTAGAGCACTTCCATCGGCCCGATGTTCAGTGTGAACAGGCGCTCACATTCAGCCGTCCTGTGCGTGGACGGCCGCGCACTCAACGTCCACCGTTCCACCTCTCCGGTGGAAGGATCGTCGAAGGCGGCTGCCAGATAGCCGACGATGAGGTCGACGGCCGTCCCGAAGAACGGGTCCTGCCGGAGTGCGGCGAAGTTCTCGCCACTGGCGGAAGGCTCGGGTGCGCTCATGCGAATCCTCGGCTCACTCGAAGTAGTCCTCGTCGACCTCGACGATCGTGAAGGTCTGCCGCGTCTGGACAGCGACCCCGTAACGGATCATCAGCTCGGCGAGGCGCTCACCGTCGATCAGGATGATGCGGGTCCCGATGCCCTGCGCGTACTCGCGGGCACCCGAGGTGAACGAACTCGTGGTGATGAACACCCCGCGCGCAGCACCCACCCCGTGCAGCGCACCGACGAACGCCTGAATCTCCGGCCTGCCCACGGTGTTGTCGGCCGCATAACGCTTGGCCTGCACATAGATACGGTCCAGACCGAGCGGGTCCTGATCAATAACACCGTCGACGCCGCCGTCACCGGACCCACCGATCCGGGCAGCCCGGCCCTCGGTGCCTCCGTACCCCATGGCGACGAGCACATCGAGCACCGACTGTTCCAGGAACGCCGGGTCCTGCCCACGCAGCCGCGCGAGCAGATCGGCCGCCACCTCGGCATGCAGGCGCTCGACACCGTGCTCGATCTGCTCGAGCGGATCAACCTCTTCGTCCGCCTCCGCAGTGCCGGTCGTCGGCGCGACATTCGACGAGCCCGACCGCGACGGCGTGTAATCGCGGTATTCGGGCAGCGCCTTCAAGGTCTTCTCGGTGATCCCCTCCGGATGCGCTTTCAACAGCGCGCGGCCCGCATCCGTGATGACGAATGTCGCGCGAGCCGGCTTGTCCACCAGCTTCGCGCGGTACAAGCCACTCAGCGCCCAGCCGATCCGGTTGTCGGCGCGGCGCTGGCCCGAAGGCAGCACCTCGGCCCGCTGCTCGGCGGTCAGCCCGACATGGTCCTCTACCGCCGCGTGCAGGTCCCGCTTGCGCCAGGTTCTGCCATCGGTGAGCACTTCCAGCACCGGGGTGAGGAAGCCGGACCACACCGGCATCGCAGACACGGGTGCCGTCACAGCTCACCTCGGAACGCGCGGGATTGAAGGGATGCGAAAAGAGAATCGAGTTGGGTAAGTGCTGCGCGATGATTGGACTTGCTGGACTCCACGAGCATTACTCGCTGTTCGAACTGCTTCTGCGCCGAGGCCGATGCTCTCGGAATTCGAATAGATTGAACCTCTCGCGCATTGATGTTGGCCATGCCCACGATGCTCTTGCACATCCCACGAAGAACAGCCTTACCATATCGCGAATTGAGGAAGGTAGAGATGTACTCAGGAGAGTTGCCGGACGCAACGCGGAGGCGAACAAGATATCCCGCGTACGCCATGGGATGCTGACCGCGGTAAACGGCAGTTTTGCCCACCAGTTCTGGGCTGTTGGTTCGATTGAACAGCACGTCACCCACGCGGACAGTAAAGCGCTCGATTTTATCGTCCGGCAGGTCGGTGTACTTAAGGTCGGTCAGATCGATCTGCCCCTGATAGGTGATGTTGTTCATTCGCAGCACAGCGAATTCCCCCTCGGCCCCACTCTTCTCGCTGGTTCCGTACTGCGCTGAGTCAAGGAGTTCACCGATCGTGACCAACTCCAGATTCTTCGGGTTCGTAGCTGGATCGCCGAACATGTCGATGAAGATCGACTGAGTCAACTCGTCGAGGCGGGCGAGGGCTTCGCGACGCTTGGCGCGGAGCGCGTCGGCATGGTCGAGAATCGCCGCGATCCGCCGCTGCTCCTCGATCGGCGGCAGCAGCAGCTTTTTACGATAGGCATCCTCTCGATTCAGACCCGGAATCGCTGCCGCCCGATTCAATCGAGTCAATCCCAGGGAACTCAGTCGATGAAATAGCCATCGGAGGTCTGCGTCGGTCGCACTACTATCAATATAGTAGGTTGTATCGATTGGCCAGCACTTGCTATCCGAGAAATTGACCTCACCGAAAGAACCCTTGCGTCCCACGACGATTGTCGGACCATCAGTGATCGAATCGATATGCGATCCGACAATTCCATTAGAGCCGTAAACCGCGAATTCGCCTTCGACTCGTCTTCCCGCCGGCAGACTCTTTCCGTACTTGAACTCACAGATGTCGGACAGCGTTACCTCGGGCCATGTACTCACACTGCACCCCCGGCAAGCATCTCCCGGAGCCGCATCATGCCCTCAACGATTTCCTTTTCAATTTGATCGAGTGCGTCAAGGATCTCCGCGGGAGACCTGTGCTCGGCCTCCTCGTGCACGATTTCCTTGTACCTGTTCAATGACAGGTCATACCCCTGAGCCGCGATATCATCCTTCGGCACACAGAAGCTCTGCTCCGTGCGAGCCCGCTCCAACTCTGCTCCATCGCGTTCGGCCCACCGCCGCAACACATCCGGCAAGTTGTTCTTCATATGCTCATCGTGTGACAGCTCCGCGAGGACACCGAGCTTCTCGGTAGCCAGCAGCGGGTTGCGCTTGTCGTCCAGGGACCAGCCGTCGGCCTGCACGTCGTAGAACCACACGTTATCGGTTCCACCAGAGTTGGTCTTGGTGAAGAACAGAATCGCCGTCGACACTCCCGCGTACGGCTTGAACACACCCGACGGAAGCTTCACTACCGCGTCGAGCTTCTGCTCCTCCACCAGAATCCGCCGAAGCTCCTTGTGCGCCTTCGACGAACCGAACAGCACCCCATCGGGCACGATGACAGCGGCCCGGCCACCGGGCTTGAGCAGACGCAGGAACAGCGCAAGGAACAGCAGTTCGGTCTTCTTCGTCTTCGCGATCTGCTGGAGATCCTTCGCGGTGTTCTCGTAGTCCAGCGAGCCGGCGAACGGCGGATTGGCGAGGATGAGCGAATACGCCTCGGCGTCCCCGGTGTTCGCCTCCGCCAGCGAGTCCCGGTAGCGGATGTCGGGCTGCTCGATGCCGTGCAGGAGCATGTTCATCGACCCGATTCGCAACATCGTATTGTCGAAGTCGAAGCCGTGGAACATCTCGTGGTGGTAGTGCTGCTTGCCAGCACCCGAGTTGATCGCGTCCGCGTGGTAGGCGCGCATGTACTCCGACGCACCCACCAGGAAGCCGCACGTCCCGGACGCAGGGTCGACGATGGTGTCGCCCGGCTTCGGGGCGGTCATATGCACCATGAGTTCGATGATGTGGCGCGGGGTGCGGAACTGGCCGTTCTGGCCGGCGGAGGCGATCTTGGCGAGCAGGTACTCGTAGATGTCGCCCTTGGTGTCGCGGTTTTCCATCGGCACCTTGTCCAGGCGGTCCACCACGCGCTGCAACATGCCGGGGTTGGGGATCGTCAGGCGCGCGTCCTTCATGAAGTGCGCATAGGTCGAATCGTCGCCGCGTATCTCCTTGATGAACGGGAAGACGCGGTTCGCGACGATGTCATACATCTCCTCGGCGTGCCGGTGCCGGAAGACCGACCACCGCAGGTCGTCGTACGGTCGGCCCTGGTCGTCATCGCCTTCGGGGAACGGGTTGCCCTCGAGGGGCTGTTCCAGCAGGTTCGCCCGCTCGAGCGCGCGGGTCTGCTCGTCGTCCAGGCGGCGGATGAACAGCAAGTACGTGATCTGCTCCATCACCTCGAGCGGGTTGGAGATACCGCCCGTCCAGAACACGTCCCAGACTGCGTCGACCTTGTTCTTGATGTCACCGGTGATCACGGGTACCCGCTACCTGCCTCTTCTTGCTCGACGGACCGACCAGCAATGTATAGACCACCCCGCTGACAGGACCATGCTCTGCCCTCCCTGGCATCGCTCGGAGCCTTTGCCGATCGGCTGAGTAGTTCCTGTCCGGCACCCAGCCGCGCGCTGCGACGCCTTCTCGGCGATGGGTACTCTGGATCTCCAGCACGACGGGTCTGCTCACGCATGCCCGGCTATCGTGAGGGGCTGATTGCCGATGCTCAGGGGAGGGAACGTGCGCATTGTCCGCGCAGTCATGTCCGCAGCCGCCGTCCTCGCGGTGACGGCCGGGTGTGGGGGTACCGAAGCGGGAACCGCCACGCCGACCACGCAGGCGATGGACAACCTGCTCAATCCCTGCACCGATGTGCCCGACGAATGGCTGGTCGAGACCGGCCTCGATCCGGCCAGCGAGCGGAACACCGTCAACCCCACCGAGGTCTCCTCTTTCCGCATCTGCGGGTGGAACGCCGTGGACCTGCCCTACATGGTGGACCTGATGTCCAGCAGCAAAACGCTGGAAGAGACTCGCAAGAGCACCACTGTCATCGTGCTCGGCGAGGCGACGATCGGGGATCGGCCGACTCTGCTCACCCGCGTCAAATCCGACGCGACCGATCAACTGACCTGCTATCTGACGTTTCCCGCCCAGCAGGGTTCTTTCACGGTCTCGGTCGGGTGGCGCGCTTCGCACCCCATTACCGCTGACCGCTGCGAACTCGCGGTCAAGCACGCCACAGACCTCGAGCAGCACTTGCCGGAGTAGCCGAGAGCATTGGAGGGGGCCGCGATCATGGCGGATGCACAAGCACACTTGCAGACATGGCGGACGTTCAAGCAGCAAGGGATCGACGGTGAATTCAGGCTGGAAGAAGGGGTTGGAAGCGCACTCGTCGGCCGCTGCAACACCCTGCTCGCCTCGCTCGAGGAGATGCTGAAGAGCGCCTCGAACCTCGAGTTCCTATCCGGCTACGGCGGCCTCCCATCCGCTCAGCAACTACAGCAGAAGTTCCAGCAGAAGGCGGTCGGCGGAGCTACCCACGACCCCGATGACAACGCGATATCGCGCATCAAGCTGCACATCGAGATCG
>NZ_JARWRU010000209.1 GCF_029867845.1 Nocardia farcinica
GCGCTGCCGCTGTTCTGGGCGGGTTTCGTGATGGCGCCGCTGTCGGTCGGCAGCCTCGGCGCCAACCGGATCGTGCGCGCCCTGTCGAGCCGTGTCCGGGTGACGACCCTGCTGCCGTTCGGCGCGGGCGTGATGACGGCCTCGGCCTTCCTGCTGTGGTTCTGGCACGACCGGCTGTGGGAGATCCTGTTCGGCATGCTGCTGTTCGGAATCGGCATCGGCACCACCTACGCGGCCATGCCCGCCTTGATCGCCCGCAATGTCGCCGACACCGAACTCGGTAGCGCCGTCAGCTTCAACCAGGTGCTGCGCACCGTCGGCGGCTCGTTCGGCAGTGCGCTGTCGGGTGCGGTGCTCGCCGCGCACCTGTCCGCCGATCTGCGTCCGGCCGATTCGGGCATCACGCTGGCGCTGGCGCTCGGCGCGTGCGGCAGCGCACTGGTGTTCGCGGCGCTGGCCGTCAACCACGTCCTCGGTCACCGGCGCGCTGCCGCCGCCGCGCGGAACCCGGAGCGCGCTCGGCGGTAGCGACCCGCGCCAGATATGTGATGGCCATCACAATTCTGTCGCGATCGACAATCGTTTCCGGCAGGCGCTTTCCCAACTCTTTGGTTCGTCTTTACTATTGATCCCGGCCCGGTCCCCGGGTCGTGGGATCCGCCGACGCGCGCACGCGTGCATCGGGGGCCCGTCCGTCGCCTGGTTGCCCCGCCCGCACATGTTCCACCGATGAACCATCGCCGGTCCGTGAGGTCCGTCCGATGGCGAAGGAGAAATATGTTCCCCGCGCACTGCGAGACACCGACGTCGTCCGAAGTGGTGAATGCCGCCGCCGAAACCGCATCGGCTGTGAATTCCCCTGCCGGAACCGCGATCTCGCGCCGGGTGGCGGCGGCGCGTTCCAGCTTTCCCGAGGTGCTGCCCTAGCGCCTCGCCCGCCGCCCGCCCTCGTGCGGGCCGCCACTCGACCGCGAGACGGGTCTGTCGCGCGGTGTCCGGTCCTGCCCCCGCATCGAATCGTCTGCCGCCGTGTCCGCCGTGTCGATCCGCCGGACGCCCGCGGCGAAGGAGCTGAGCCATGTCCGTCGCCAGTGAACACGCACCACCGTCGCCTGCCGCCGCTTCCGACGGCAGATGGAAATCCCTTCTGCGCCACGATGTTCCGGCATCCATCGTGGTCTTCCTGGTCGCCCTGCCGCTCTCGCTCGGCATCGCACTGGCCTCCGGCGCGCCGGTCGCGGCGGGGCTCATCGCCGCCGTGGTGGGCGGCATCGTGGTCGGTTGCCTCGGCGGCTCGGTGCTGCAGGTCAGCGGACCGGCCGCCGGGCTGACCGTCGTGGTCGCCGAATCGATCGCGCAATTCGGCTGGCGCACCACCTGTTTCATCGTCACAGCGGCGGGCGTGCTGCAGATCCTGTTCGGGCTGAGCCGGATCGCTCGCGCCGCGCTGGCGGTGGCGCCGGTGGTCGTGCACGCCATGCTCGCCGGCATCGGCGTGACCATCGCCCTGCAACAGGCGCACGTGCTGCTCGGCGGCGACTCGCACAGTTCGGCCGTGGCCAATCTGGCCGCGCTGCCGGGACAGGTGCTCGGCATGAACGCGGGCGCGGCGGTGATCGGCGGCATCGTCGTGGCCGTCATGCTCGGCTGGCGGTATCTGCCCGCCCGGGTGCGGGTGGTGCCGGGACCGCTGGTCGCCGTCGTCGCGGCCACCCTGGTGTCGCTGTTCGCGCCGGTGCGGGTGGAGCGCATCGTGTTGCAGGAGTCGCTGTTCGAGGCGCTGAGCCTGCCTCGGCTGCCCGACGGCGGCTGGGGCGCGGTGGCGCTGATGGTGCTGACGATCGCACTGATCGCCAGCGTGGAGAGCCTGCTGTCGGCGGTCGCGGTGGACCGCATGCACCACGGCCCGCGCACCGATTTCGACCGCGAGATGATCGGCCAGGGGTCGGCCAATGTGCTCTCCGGCCTGCTCGGCGGTCTCCCGGTGACCGGCGTGATCGTGCGCAGCGCGACCAACGCGCAGGCGGGGGCGCGCACCAGGGCCTCGGCGGTGCTGCACGGTGTCTGGCTGCTGGTGTTCTCGGTGGCGTTGGTGTCGGTGGTCGAGCGCATCCCCACCGCCGCGCTGGCCGGACTGCTCGTGGTGATCGGCATCCAGCTGGTGAAGATCTCCCACATCAGGCTGGCCCGCCGCACCGGCGACCTGCTCGTGTATCTGGTGACCATCGGCGGGGTGGTGCTGCTCAACCTGCTCGAGGGCGTGGTCCTCGGCCTGCTGCTCGCCTTCGCGCTGCTGCTGTGGCGGGTGGTGCGGGTGGCCATCGTGGCCGAGCGGATTCCGCAGTCCCAGCGCTGGCGGGTGCGAGTGGACGGCTCGTGCACCTTCCTCGCCCTGCCCCGGCTGTTCGGGGAGCTGGCGAAGGTGCCCGCCGACGCCGACGTGACCGTGGAGCTGGCCGTCGACTTCCTCGACCACGCCGCCGTCGAGGCGTTCCAGGACTGGGTGCGCAGACAGCAGAACAGCGGCGGCAGCGTGGAATTCGTCGAGCTCGGCGGAGTGCGGATGGCCGACGCGGCGGCGGGTCCGCCCGCCCGCCGCTTCGGCCGGACGGTCTGGGACGAGGTGCTCGGCCCGTGGCGCCGCAAGCAGCTCGCCCACCACGATCCGGTCGCGGCCGGGGTCGCCGCCTACCACCGCAGCCACGCCCATGTGGTCCATCCGCACCTGGACGATCTGGTGCACCGGCAGGACCCGGACTCCTTCTTC
>NZ_JARWRU010000210.1 GCF_029867845.1 Nocardia farcinica
GAACACCTTTGGCGCGCAGACGCGGCGCCCACCCGCCCGCCGTGCGGCTGTTGCACCCGCCGCGGCTGGCCGTGTTCATCCCCGTGCCCGCGGGCGGGGCCTACGGGGCCCGCGCCGCCGCCGAAGCCGAACTGCGCGAACGCCTGCCGCATCTGCCGCGCGGCCTTCGGCTGCTCGCGACCGCGACCCTGCCACGGAGGCGGCGATGACCGATCCCGCCACCGAACGTCAGCTGCGCAGGCTGGCCGAACTGCTCCACGTGGACGTGGACCGCGTCGAATTCCTCGCCCCGCTCGGCGCGCGGGAACTGGCGGTGCTGCGCGAGCACACCGCCCGTGACCTGCACCGCCGCTACCCGCGGGCCTACCGCCGGATCATCCGCATGGGCAGGTTGGCCCCGATGCGCCTGGCGGCGCCCTTCGCCACACGGGTGCTGCCGCCACGCATGCTCGGCCGGGCCATCAGCGGCGGCGTGCTCACCGGCCGCACCGAACGGGCGGCCGCCCTGATCGGCCGGTTGCCTCCCGAACTGCTCGCCGACCTCGCGCCCTATCTGGATCCGGCGATCATCACCACCCTGCTGGACATCACGCCGCCGGAACTGCTCGGCGGCGTGGTCAACGAGCTGATGGCCCGCGAGGACTACGACACCGCCGACCTGTTCGCCGCGCAGTTCACCGCGGCGCTCACCGGCGGCGCACCCGCGCCGGGCGTGCCGCGTTCGGCCGAGCGGCCGAGGGGGCTCAGGCGGCTGCTGCCGGGACGGAGGACCGGAGCATGACGGAGCCACAGACCTTCGAGGTCGTGATCATCGGCGCGGGCTTCTCCGGCATCTGCGCGGCGATCAAGCTGCGGCAGGCGGGCATCGAGGACTTTGTCGTCCTGGACAGATCCGACGGCGTGGGCGGGGTATGGCACGACAACACCTATCCCGACGTGGGTGTCGACGTGCCGACCTGGGGTTACAGCTACTCGTTCGAACCCAACCCGCACTGGGAGCACGTGTACGCCAAGGGCCACGAGATGAAGGCCTACGCCGAACACTGCGTCGACACCTACGGTGTCCGGCCGCATCTGCGGCTCAAGACCGAGGTGACCGCCGCCGCGTTCGACGAACACACCCACCGCTGGCGCATCGACACCCCGGCCGGTCCCCTGCTCGCCCGCTACGTCGTCGTCGCCTACGGCGGCCTCGGCGCCCCGAAGATCCCGGCCATCGACGGACTGGACACCTTCCCCGGCCCGGTCATCCACAGCGCACGCTGGGATCACAGCTTCACCCCCGAGGGCCGACGGATCGGCGTGATCGGCACCGGCTCCTCCGCGGTGCAGATCATCCCGGAACTGGCCGCCGAGGCCGAGCGGGTCGTGGTCTTCCAGCGCACCCCGATCTGGGTGATCCCCAAGCCCGACCTGCCGATACCCCGGTTCGTGCGCAGGATCTTCGCCGCCGCGCCCTGGCTGCTCACACCGCTGCGCCTGGCGGTCCTCGCCTGGCTGGAACTGATCTACACCGGCGTGTTCCGGTTCGAGTACCCCGCGTTCAAGACGGCCCAGCAGAAGCTGTCCACCCTGACCATGCGCGTGCAGATCCCCGATCGCGCGCTGCGGCGACAGCTAACCCCGAACTACGGCTTCGGCTGCAAGTTCCTCACCCTGTCGAACCGCTACTACCGGGCGCTCGGACGCGACCATGTCGACGTCGTCGCCGAGGACATCACCGCCGTCACCGCGCGCGGCGTCCGCACCGCCGACGGCAGACTGCACGAGATCGACTCCCTGGTCCTGGCAACCGGTTTCGAGGTGCTCGAACGCTCGAACCAACCCAAGTTCCCGGTCACCGGTGTCGGCGGCACGGATCTGACCACCTTCCTCGACACCCATCCGAAGGGTCACTACGAGGGCGTGACCCTGCCCGACTATCCGAACATCTTCACCGTCCTCGGTCTCTACGCCCAGACCGGCACCTTCTTCGGCAGCATCGAGGACTCGGTCGAGCACGCCCTGAACTGCATCCTCGAGGCCCGCCGCCGCAAGGCCACCTGTGTGGCGGTCAGACGCGAACCCTACGAGGCCTACGTCGCGGAGATGATCGAACGCCAGCGGTCCTCGGTGTTCTTCCACTCCGACTGCGAACACGTGCACACCTGGTACTTCGACGAGCGCGGCGACACACCCCTGTTCCGGCCGACCAGCAGCCGCGAGGCGCGTGAGCGGGTGCGGCACACACGTTTCGACCACTACGAATTCACGGCCCTGCACGAGGACACCACCGAGGCCGCCAGGGAGGCGAGATGAGCACACCGTCGATCCGCAACGTCTCCGACACCGCCCGCTGGGTGGCCGTCTACCGGGCCGAGGAGTCCGCGCGCCCGGACGCGCTGTTCACCGACCCCTACGCGGCCGTCCTTGCCGGGGAAGCGGGCGAGACGATGACGAACATCCTGCCGCCGGGTGTGCGCAACCATTGGCCGACGGTGGTGCGCACCAAACTGCTCGACGAGCTGGTGCTCGAGGCGCTCGCCCACGGCTGCGACCGGGTGATCAATCTCGGCGCCGGCCTCGACACCCGCCCGTTCCGGCTGGACCTGCCCGCCGAGCTGAGCTGGCACGAGGCCGACCTGGCGCCGATGGTCGCCTACAAGACCGAACGGCTCGCCGAGCACACCCCCCGCTGCCGCTGGCACACCCACACCCTCGATGTCATTGACACCGCCGCCTGCACCGGTTTCCTCGACGAGGCGACCGAGGGCGCGCGTTCGGCGCTGGTGCTCACCGAGGGCTTGCTGCCCTACCTGCCCGCCGAGCGTGTCCGCGCCCTCGCCGAAGCGCTGAAGCATCCAGGTGTGCGGTGGTGGGCGATCGACCACTGGTCACCGCTGATCCTGCACTTCGTCAACCGCACCATGGGCGCGCAACTCGGTTCGGCGCGCTGGCAGTTCGCCGCCAGGCTGACCTTCTTCGACGGCTGGGAACTCGAACGCACACGCTCGACCTTCCGCGCCGCCGCGCGCTGGAAGCGGGCGCCCGCACCGTTCCTGCCCTGGCGCTGGGTTCCCGAACGCGGACTGCTCGGCCGCGCCGACGACTCGCTCGCCTGGTGCGGCGCGGTGCGGCTGGGCAATCGGCACTGGAACCCGTGGGCATGAGCGAAGCGCCGCCGATCGCGATCGTCGGAATGGCGGGGCGCTTCCCCGGCGCCGCGGACATCGACCGGCTGTGGGAGCTGCTGCTCGCGCGCGGCGACGCGATCACCCCCGTGCCCGAGGACCGCTGGGACGCCGCCGCGCCGCTGGACGACACCCGGCGCGTCCAGGCCGTCGGCGGCTTCCTGCCCGAGATCGACCGTTTCGACGCCGCGCTGTTCGGCATCTCCCCGCGCGAAGCGGCCGACATCGACCCCCAGCAGCGCGTCGTCCTCGAAACCGTCTGGCGCACACTCGAAGACGGCGGCGCCGAGCCGACCACGCTGCGGGGCCGCCGGATCGGCGTCTACATGGGCGCCTCCTGGCACGACTTCGAGATCGTCCGCAAGGAACGCGGCGCGCCACCCACACCGCACAGCCTGGTCGGTTCCGCGCTCGACGTGATCGCCGCCAGGGTGTCCTACACCCTCGGCCTGACCGGTCCGAGCATGACGGTGGAGACCGGGTGCTCCTCGGCGCTGGTGGCCCTCGACCTGGCGGTGCGCGCCATCAGGACGGGAGATATCGAGGCCGCCGTGGTCGGCGGGGTGAATCTGCTGCTCGCGCCGGATGTCTCGATCGGGCTGACCCATTTCGGCGGGCTGTCCGAGAACGGCCGGTGCGCGGCCTTCGGTGCGGACGCCGACGGATTCGTCCGCGGTGAGGGCGTTGCCGCGGTGTATCTGAAGGCGCTGCCCGCCGCGCGGGCCAACGGTGATCGGGTACGGGCGGTCGTGCTCGGCACGATGGTCAACAACGACGGCGGCGGCGACAGCCTGGTGACACCGAGCCGGGACGGGCAGCGCGATCTGCTGCACCGGGCCTACCGATCGTGCGGAATCGACCCAGGCGCCGTCGACTATGTGGAGGCGCACGGCACCGGCACCCGGCGCGGTGACCCCGTCGAAGCCGGGGCGCTCGGCGCGATCCTCGGATCGGCCAGGTCCCCCGAGCGCGGTCCCCTGCCGATCGGCTCGATCAAGACCAATATCGGCCACCTGGAGGCGGCCGCGGGCATCGCCGGACTGGTCAAGGCGGTGCTGTGTGTGCAGCACCGCCGCATCCCGCCCACCCTGCACGCCGACGACCCGAACCCCGACATCCCCTTCGCCGACCACAATCTGACGGTCGTGCGTGAGCCCGTCGAACTGCCCGCCGAGCGGCCGTGCACGGTCGGCGTCAACTCCTTCGGCTGGGGCGGCACCAACGCGCACGTGGTCATCCGCTCCGCCGACGAGCCCGCCGAACCGGCGCCGGCGGCGCGGCCCCGGCCCCCCCCCCGGCGCGGCGGGCCCGGGGCGGCCACAACTCCTTCGGCGGGGGCGCCACCAACGCGCACGTGGTCACCCGCTCCGCCGACGAGCCCGCCCACCCGGCGCCGGCGCCGCGGCCGCGGCACCCCGCCGTGCTCGCCCTGTCCGCGCACACCGAGACGGCGCTGCGGCAACGCTGCCGTGATGTCGCCGAGCGCCTCACGGCCGAGCCGGCGGACGCGGCGGCGCTCGTTACCGCCCTGGCACACCGTTCCACCGGGCACCCGGTCCGTCTCGCCGTCGTCGGCGCGGGGATCGAGGAACAGGTCGCGGCCCTGCGCGACTACGCCGACAGCTCGTCGGAGCCGACCCCCTCGGTCTGTACCGACCGCGCCCGCCGCCCCGGCCGCATCGCCTTCGCCTTCCCCGGCCAGGGGGGCCAATGGCACGGCCTGGCGGCCGCGCTGTACGGCACCGACGCCGCGTTCACCGAGGCGATCGACCGGTGCGCCGACGCCCTCGCCCCGCATGTCGACGGGCAGGTGCGCGCCGCACTGACCGGCGCCGCGGGCCCGGACTGGCTGGAGCCGGTCGATCTGCTCCAGCCGGTGCTGTGGGCGCAGGCCTGCGCGATCGCCGCGATGTGGCGCCGCGTCGGCGTCGTACCCGATGTCGTGATCGGCCACAGCCAGGGCGAGATCGCCGCCGCCACCGTCGCCATCGAGGCGCTCCGGGAAATCCTCACCGCCGACGGCGTCTACTGCCGGATGGTCGCGGTCGACTACGCCTCCCACAGCCCGCACATGGCCGCGCTGCGCCCGCACCTGCGCCGCGAACTCGACGGCGGCGCGCCGCGCACCGAACACCGTGCCCCGCGCACCGAGGCCATCGAGATGATGTCCACCGTCCACGCGCGCACCATCGCCCCCGCCGAGCTGACCACCGGCTACTGGCTCGACAACCTTTGCGAGCCGGTGCGATTCGCCGACGCCGTCTCGTCGCTGTACGACAGCGGCGTCACCCATATCGTCGAGATCGGCCCGCACCCCGTGCTCGCCCCGGCCATGGAACAGCTGGCCGTCGACCGCGCCGACCCACCCGCCGTGCTGGCCTCGATCCACCGGGACACCGATCCGCGTCTCGAATTCGAGCGGGCCAGGGCCCGCGCGTTCATCTCCGGTCTCGCGCCCTTCGCCGACCTCACCGCCGCGCCCCGCGTGGCGACGCCGCCGTATCCGTTCCAGCGCGACTGCCATCCCCTGCCCGCCCCGCGTGTGCGCCCGCGCCCGGATTCCAGCGGACTGCGGGTCGCGCTGGAGCCGAGCCCCTCGGACCCGGGCACGTGGACCGGCCGTCTCGACGGACTTGCCGAGGCCATGAGCTGGCTGAACGACCATCGGGTCGCCGGCACCGTCCTGGCCCCCGCCGCCCTGATGACCACCTCCGCGCTGGCCGCGGCACGAACCCGATATCGTGCCCCGGCCGCGGTCCTGCGTGAGCTGCGCTTCCTCGAGCCACTGGTCCTGTCCGATCCCCCTGGGCCGGTGGCCGTGACCCTGCGCGAGGACCTCGACAACGCCCTGTGCTTCGAATTCGCCTCGACGGCGCCGGGGACCGACCGATGGACCGTCCACGCCAGGGGACGTGTCGAGCCGCTGCCCACCGCATCGCGGAACCACCCCGAGTTCCCCGCCCACCTGTTGGACGGGACGTCCGTCGCGATCGAGGACTTCTACCGCGACTGCGCCCGGCGCGGACTCCACTACGGTCCCCACTTCCGGGTCGTCGAGGAACTGCGCGTGCACGGCGAGGCCGAATCCCGCACGGTCCTCGCGAAAGTGGTGCTCGGCCGTCGGTGCCGGGCCCTGACCCGCCCCGGCGAGTGGCATCCCGCCCTGCTGGACGGCGCCCTGCAGACCGCACTCGCCCTCCTCGGCGCGGACACTCGCACCCATCTGCCCGTCGCCGTCGGGGAACTGCGGCCGCACAGCACCGGCGACCACCACAACGACGTCGTCTGGGCGGCCGCGCGCCGCGGCCAGGCAGGTATCGACATCGACCTGTTCGACACCCGGCACCGTCCCCTGGCCTCGATCGGCGCACTGTCGCTGCACCCCGTCGAGGCCGCCGCCCGCCCGGACCGTGCGCCCGGGCGGATGTTCCACCTGGCCTACGAGCCGCAGCCGCGCCCCGAGCGCCGCACGCCGCGCTCGTTCCTGCTCACCGGGCACCCCGCCGCACACCCGCGCTGGGCATGGATTCGCTCATGAGCCTCGAGATGCGCAACAGACTCGAACACGCCTTCGCGGTGCCGCTCTCACCGACCGTCCTGTGGACCTACGGGACCACCGAAGCCCTGTCCGGCGCCATCGGCGAACGACTGTCCGCACCGGCGCGCCCGGCCACCGAACTCCGCACCGCCGTCCCCCAGGAAACACGTTGACCGACCCGCACACCCCGCCAGCGGCCCCCGAATCGGCACTGCGACGGGCCGCCGCGACCATCGCCCGTCTGCGTGAACAACTCGCCGAACAGAACGCCACCGGTCCGGTCGCGGTCGTCGGGGCCGCCCTGCGCGCCGCGGACACCCACACCCTCGCCGACTTCTGGTCCGTCCTGCGCGAGGGCCGCACCACCGTCGGGCCGATGCCCCCGCACCGCCGCTGGCCCTTCGAGGACGAGTGGTCGCAACTGCCCGCCACCGGCAGCTTCCTCGACGACGCCCTGCACTTCGACCCCGACTTCTTCAAGCTCAGCCCGCGCGCCGCCCAGGCGATGGACCCCCAGCACCGGCTGCTGCTGGAAACCACCCACCGAGCCTGGGCACACGCAGGCCTCGACCCGGCGGTCGCGGACAGCGCGCCGGTCGGCGCCTTCGTCGGCCTCACCGGCAGACCCGACTACGCCGACTGGTTCGCCCGCCGGATCGACGCCTTCACCGCCCTCGGCACCGGCCACAGCTTCGCCGCGGGCAGGCTCGCCTACACCTTCGGCTTCACCGGCCCCGCCGTCGCCGTCGACACCGCCTGCTCGTCCTCGCTGGTCGCCGTGCACCAGGCGGTGCAGTCCCTGCGCCGCGGCGAATGCGCGGTGGCCGTGGCGGGCGGTGTCAACCTCATCCTCTCCCCCACCTCCACCCGCATGATCGACCAGACCGGCACCCTGTCCCCCGACGGCGCGTGCAAGACCTTCGACGCCCGCGCCGACGGCTACGTCCGCGGCGAAGGCTGCGCCGTCGTCGTCCTCAAACGGCTCGCCGACGCCGAACGCGACGGCAACCGCGTCCTCGGCGTCATCCACGGCAGCGCCGTCAACCAGGACGGCCGCTCCTCCGGCTTAGCCGCCCCCAACGCCGCCGCCCAACGCCGGGTCATCGAGGCCGCGCTCGCCGACGCGGGCCGCGGCCCCGCCGACATCGGCCTGATCGAAGCCCACGGCACCGGCACCCCCCGCGGCGCCCCCATCGAGATGAGCGCCGTCGTCGCCGCCCTCGGCACCCGCAACGGCGGCCGTCCCCTGCACGTGGGCACCCTGAAGACCAACTACGGCCATCTCGAGGCCGCCGCGGGCGTCACCGGCCTGATCAAGGCCCTGCTCTGCGTCCACCACCGTGAGATCCCGCCCCTGGTCCACTACGAGACCCGCAACCCTCGCATCGACCTCGACGACGCCGACATCCGTCTGTCCGCCAGCGCCGCCACCTGGTCCACCGACACCACCGGCGCACTCGCCGGTGTCAGCGCCTTCGGCATCATCGGCACCAACGCCCATGTGGTGGTCGGCCCGCCGCCCCCCGGCGCCACCGCGGGCACCGCGTTCGAGGAGCAGGCCGCACCCCCCGACTGGCATCGCATCCCCTGCACCCCGTCCTTCCTCGGCCCGCCACCCGAACCGTCCCCCCGCCCGGCTCTCACCCCGACCGCGCCGGGCGTCCCCTCATGACCGGCACTCACACCGAACACCGCCCCCGATCCCTGCGCCATCTCCGATCCCTGCGCAGCACCGCCCTCACCGGCCCGACCGCCTTCCGCCTCCTGATGAACTGCTACCCGCCCCTGCTGTTCAGCGGCATCAGAGTGCGCGCGGTCGCTCCCGACTGGACCGCTGTCCACGTCACCCACCACGTCCGCCCCTGGAACCGCAACGTCAACGGCACCGCCTTCGGCGGCACCCTCTTCGCCATGACCGACCCCTTCTACGCCGTCATGGCAGCGGGCCGGCTCGGTCCCGGCTACCGCATCTGGAATGCCCGCGCGGCAATAGAATTCGTCCGCCCCGGCCACGGCCGCCTCGAGGCCGCCATGCACCTGCCCGCCACCACGGCCACCACCATCCGCGCCGAAGCCGACGCGACCGGCCGCTCCGTCACCACCCACACCACCGAGATCCGCGCCGCCGACGGCGAACTCGTCGCCCGCTGCACCCAGGACCTGCACGTCAGGAAGATCGGATAGCGGAACACCGCGCCGATCGGAGATGCCTGCCTTCCTCGCCCGCCGGGTGCAGCACAAGCAGGCCGATTCCAGCGCACCGCGATGACATCGGCGTCGGTGCGTGCGTTCACCGGCCGCCCTCTTCGGTGAAGCGGCGAGCCAGGATCTCATCGAGCACCTGCGCCGGATAAATCACCAGCAGTCCGAGCCCGAGGTCGGTGGCCAGCAGCACCCGGTCCCCAATGCCGATGCCGACCGCCTCACGCGCGCGAGCCGGCAGCGACAGGTACCCGCTCTTCCACACCCCTTGCTTGCCGAAGTTGCGGCGATTGATCACCACCAACCCGCCCACGACCCGCCAGGACAGCAGATCACCGGGCTCCCGACCCGATGCCGTCAGTGCCGAGCGGTCACCGATACGGCCGTTGCCGTCGACGATGCGGATGCTGTGCGGGGACGTCCGCCGAGCCGGTTGCTCGACATTCGCCAGAGGGAGGCCACGATGGGCTGCGGCCAGGCTCGCCGACCTGGCGAACATCTCGGCGATGAGTTGTGCCTGAGCGAGAGGGAGTGTGTCGTCAATCACGATTTTCATCCCTCAGAGGGGTGAAACCGCAGGTCGCGACGACCGGAAAAGTGGGTGTCAGGCCAGTGCCCGGACACCGTAATCGGGGCGGTTCTGCACAGTTCTTGTGTCCGGAGGGGGACTTGAACCCCCACGCCCTAATACGGGCACTAGCACCTCAAGCTAGCGCGTCTGCCATTCCGCCACCCGGACCGGTGATGCTCAGAAAGGTTATCGTATGCGGCGTCAGGGACCAAATCGCCCTCGGCCGGGAGGCCGCCTCGCCGCGTTTGGGCAGCTCACGCGGCGGC
>NZ_JARWRU010000211.1 GCF_029867845.1 Nocardia farcinica
CCCCCCCCCCCAATCTCCCCCCCCCCCCCCCCCCGGGGGCCCCCCCCCCCGGGCGGGCCCCTCGTCGTGTCCGCCTTCGCACGCGAACCCGGCGAGGGCGCGAGCCGATCGCGCCAGCGGTTGCCGCCCACCCGGCGTGGGCCATACGCTGAAACGGCTATCTGAAAGTCACTGTCAGATAGCCGAAGGAGGGGCACATGTCGTCGTCACCCGCGCTCGCGGACGCACCACCCGATCCCGTCCCCGGAGCCGGCCCGGGTCTGCTCGGCCGGTGGGGCGCGGCCATGGCCCGCCATCGCAGCGTGGTGTTCGCGCTGTGGCTGCTGCTGGTGCTCGCGGGCGGCGCGGCCTTCCCCGCACTGGACGCCCGGCTCGGCGCCCCGGACTTCACCGTCCCCGGCTCCTCCTCCGCGCGGGCCGATCAGCTGATCGCCGAGCACTTCAGCGCCTTCGGCGTGGAACAGGACCTGCTGGTCGTCCACTCACCCTCCTACACCGCCGACGACCCGGAATTCCGCGAATCGGTCACGCGGGCCACGGCCGCGGCCGGGGCGATCGAGGGGGTGACCGGCGTGATCGGCCCGTACCAGGGCGATCAGGCGGCGCAGATCTCCACCGACCGGCACACCGCCTTCGCCGTCGTCGGCCTCGACGGCTATATCGCCGAACGAGTGGCGACCGCCACACGGCTACAGGCCGCTGTGGCCGCCACCGCCGCCGGGGACTTCGAGGTGGCAGTCACCGGCTACGGACCGATGCAGGCCGACCTGATGGAGGTCGAGACCGCCGACATGCAGCGCGCCGAGACCATCGGCCTGCCCATCGCGGCCGCGGTGCTGGTCCTCGCGCTTGGCGCGCTGGTGGCCGCGCTGCTGCCGATCACGGTCACCGCGGCGGGCATCGCGGTCGCGGTGGGGGTGCTGTTCGGGCTCACCACCTGGCTGACCTTCGACTCACTGGTGCTCTCGGTGGCCACCATGATCGCCACCGGCACCGCGATCGACTACGCCATGTTCCTGGTCAGCCGCTTCCAGGAGGAGTCACACGCCCGCGGCGTCACCTCGCGCACCCAGCGCGCGGCGATCGAGAGCGCCGTCGCCGCCACGCTCGACACCACCGGCCGCACCGTGCTGGCCTCCGGCATCATCATCATGATCTCGCTGTGCTCGCTGGTGGCGGTCGGACTGCGCATGCTCGACGGCATCGCCATCGGGGTGATCGCCGCCGTGTCGGCCACCCTGTGCGCGGCGGTCACGCTGCTGCCCGCGCTGCTGGCGGCCCTCGGTCCGGCGGTGCGACGCGGCGCCCTGCCCGAACGCCTGCGCCCGGCGATCGCGGACGACCAGCCGAGCGCGTGGGACCGCTGGGCCCGCACCGTCATGAACCGGCCGGTGGCCTTCGGCCTCGCCGGCGTCGTCCTGCTCATCGCGTGCGCGTTTCCGCTGACCACCATCTCGCACGGCATCGACATGGGCATGAACTCCCTGGACGGACACCCAAGCGGGCGCGCGACCGTGCTGGTGCAGGACGAGTTCGGCCCCGGCCTGCTCGCACCGCTGACCGTGGTGGCCACCGGACCGACGGACACCCCCCTGCCCGCCGCCGCGCAGTCGGCGGTGCTGTCCTTCGGCGCCGAACTCGACCGCGACGAGCGGGTGGCGCGGGTGCTGCCACAGCAGGCCGACGGCCGCGTCCTGCTCACGGTCGTGCCGCGCGACTCCTTCGATTCGGCCTCGGTCGCCGACCTGACCAGGGAGATCACCGACCGCGCGGACGCCGTCCCCGGCGCCGAGCTGTCCGTGGGCGGCACCCCGGCCGTCTTCGCCGACGTCTCCGACCGGATCGCGGCCCGCTTCCCCTGGGTGATCACCCTGGTGCTGACCGTCTCGCTGGTGTTCCTGATCGTCGCCTTCCGCAGCGTGCTGCTCGCCGTCAAGGCGATCGTGCTGAACCTGCTGGCGACCGGCGCGGCGCTGGGCGTCACGGTGGCGGTGTTCCAGTACGGCCTCGGCGAGCGCCTGCTCGGCTTCACCAGCACCGGCTTCGTGCAGGTCTACCTGCCGATGCTGGTGTTCGCCGTGCTGTTCGGCCTGTCGATGGACTACGAGGTCTTCCTCATCCGCCGCATCCGCGAGTCCTGGGACCGCACGCACGACAACGGGCTCGCCGTCGCCGAGGGATTGCGGCACACCGCCCGCCCGATCACCGCGGCCGCCGCCATCATGGTCGCGGTCTTCGCCGGCTTCGTCACCGCCGACGTCCTGGAACTGAAACAGATCGGCTTCGCCCTGGCCTTCGCCATCGCGCTCGACGCGGTGATCGTGCGCCTGGTGCTGGTGCCCGCCTTCATGCGGCTGCTCGGCGACTGGAACTGGTGGCTGCCGCGACTGCCGCTCACTCGGCGTCGAACGGAATGACGATCCGCTCGACCGCACCGAGGACCATCCGCACCGCCTCGGTGTAGACCTCCCGCAACGCGGGCGTGAACCCCGCGCCTGCCCAGTGGTCGAGCGCGGCCACGGTGCCCCAGATGGCGGTGGCGGCGGCCATGCGCACGGCCAGTTCACCGGGATCGCGGCCGCAGCGCACGGCGAAGACCGCGCGGAAGCGGGCCTCCAGGTCGCGCATCTGCCTGGTCTGGCCGTCGCGCACCTCCGGCACCGAGTGCACGAAGCGCAGCCTGCGGGCGATGCGCCGTTCGGCCTCGGCGGTGACCAGGGCGTCGATGGTGGCGGGCACGAGGGTGCGGGCCAGGGCGAGCAGGTCGGCGGGCGACATGACGGCGCCCTCCCCCGCCGTGCCGAGCAGGTCAAGGATCTGCTGATCGGCCTCGTCGTAGAGGACCAGCATCTCCTTGGTGCCGAAGTAGCGATAGATCGAACTGGGCGAGACCTGCGCCGCCGCGGCCACCCGTTCCACGGTGACCTCGCGGTAGCCGTGCTCCTCGAACAGATCGAAGGCGACCCGCTGGATGCGGTCCATGGCCGCGCGCTTGCGGCGCTCCCAGGCCCCCTGCGACTCCCCCGCCGTCACCGCCGCGCCCCGCCCCGCACCATATCGACCACGGTCACAGACTCTACCCCCGGGCCTGATCTGTCCCGGACAGCAAAAGACCCCCGGCCCCATGAGGGACCGGGGGTCTTCGAGCTATTGCTCAGTCGTCACCCGACGGCGATCAGGCGTTGCCGGACAGCTTCTCCCGCAGCGCGGCCAGCTGGGCGTCGCTGGCGAGCGAGCCGCCGGCGGGCTCGGCCTGGCTGGAGGCCGACTGCGCGCCGCTCTCGGAGGAGTAGTTGCCGCTGCCGCCGTTGGCCGCCTCGGCCTCGGCGTCGGCCGCCATCTTCTCCATCTGAGCGGTGTGCATCTTGTGGCGACGCTCGGCCTCGGCGTAGCGCGACTCCCACTCGTCCCGCTGCTTCTCGTAGCCCTCGAGCCATTCGTTGGTCTCGGGATCGAAGCCCTCGGGGAAGATGTAGTTGCCCTGCTCGTCGTAGCTGTCGGCCATGCCGTACTTCGACGGATCGAACTCGGGGCTGTAGTCCTCGTTGGCCTGCTTGAGGCTCAGCGAGATCCGGCGACGCTCCAGGTCGATGTCGATGACCTTGACCATCGCGTCGTCGCCGACGGCCACGACCTGGTCCGGCACCTCGACGTGGCGCTCGGCCAGCTCGGAGATGTGCACCAGGCCCTCGATGCCCTCCTCGACGCGGACGAACGCGCCGAACGGAACCAGCTTGGTGACCTTGCCCGGCACGATCTGGCCGATGGCGTGAGTGCGGGCGAACTGACGCCACGGATCTTCCTGGGTCGCCTTCAGCGACAGGGAGACGCGCTCGCGGTCCAGATCCACGTCGAGAACCTCGACGGTGACCTCGTTGCCCACCTCGACGACCTCGGACGGGTGGTCGATGTGCTTCCAGGACAGCTCGGAGACGTGCACCAGGCCGTCCACGCCGCCCAGATCGACGAAGGCGCCGAAGTTGACGATCGAGGAGACCACACCCTTGCGGACCTGGCCCTTCTGCAGCTGGTGCAGGAACTCGCTGCGGACCTCGGACTGGGTCTGCTCCAGCCAGGCGCGGCGCGACAGGACCACGTTGTTGCGGTTCTTGTCGAGCTCGATGATCTTGGCCTCGATCTCCTTGCCGACGTACGGCTGGAGGTCGCGGACGCGACGCATCTCCACCAGCGAGGCGGGCAGGAAGCCACGCAGACCGATGTCGAGGATCAGGCCGCCCTTGACGACCTCGATGACGGTGCCCTTGACGGCCTCGTCCTTCTCCTTGAGCTCCTCGATGGTGCCCCACGCACGCTCGTACTGCGCCCGCTTCTTCGACAGGATCAGGCGGCCTTCCTTGTCCTCCTTGGTGAGAACAAGAGCCTCGACCTCATCGCCGACCGACACGACCTCGTTGGGGTCGACATCGTGCTTGATGGACAGCTCGCGAGAGGGGATGACGCCTTCGGTCTTGTAACCGATGTCGAGCAGGACCTCGTCGCGATCGACCTTGACGATGGTTCCTTCGACGATGTCGCCGTCGTTGAAGTACTTGATCGTGGCGTCGATGGCGGCGAGGAAATCCTCGGCGGAGCCGATGTCGTTGACGGCTACCTGCGGCGAGGTGACGGTGGTGGGCATATGTCGGTTTGCTCCGGACGGATTGTGGTCGGTTGCGGACATTGGAACTTTCGGTACGCTGCGTGATCACCGCGGCGTTGCGATGACGGGTACCTGAACCGTACCGCACCGCTGATGCGTGAAACCCAGCACGGGGTGCGTTGATTCCCAGTACGCTCGAGCTTCCGATACCGCGAACTCGATACCTGAAACCCCCAAGCACACAAGGACCCACCGCACACTCGCGCGTTCAGCGTACGCGACCTCGGCGGACAGGGGCAAACCGGTCCGTGCGCCACACCGGCGACACGTCGGAACGGACATATCCCCCCTCGGCGATCTTCCGCCCGCACAGCCCGGCGATCTCGCCACCCCCGGCCCGGCGATCTCGCCGCGCACAGAGCGCCCCCGGCGCCGGGCTGTCCGCACGGCATGGCGCCCCGGGTCCGGCGCGGCGAATTCCCCGCAGGCCCCGCCGCGGTGACCCACGCCGCGAGGACCGGGGACGCGGGCGGATCGACCACGCGGCCACCGATACAGTGCACCCGTGTCCGATGATCGTCACGCGCAGGCCGCGTAAATCCTGGGCGCCACGAGTGTGGCGAGGACCCGGCTCGGCTCCGCCG
>NZ_JARWRU010000212.1 GCF_029867845.1 Nocardia farcinica
GCGGGGTGCCGGGCTGCTAGACCACCCGGGGGGGGGGGCGGTTAATCGGCCCGTGTATGGCGGCTAACCCCGCGACCACCACCTGGGCGGGCGAGGCGTGCAGGTCCGCGGCGAACCGGTCGAGCCGTTCGCTCAGCTCACGCGGCAGTTGCCTGCCCGCCACGTGGTCGACCTCGCTGTGGCGGGCGGCCCGGCCCGCCAGGCTCGGCGGGGCGGGCAGGTCGGCGATCCGTTCGCGCCAGTACGCCCGGTCGGCCTCGAAGCGCTTGCTCTCCCGGTAGGCGCGTTCGGTCTCGGCGATCTCGCGCAGGTCGGCGGCCTCCAGCCGCGGCGGCTGCCCGCCCTCGAGCAGGGCGTTGTAGTGCTGGACGACGCGGCTCATGACGTTGAAGGCGCCGTAGCCGTCGATCACCAGGTGGTGTGCCCGCGCGTACCACAGGTAGCGCTGTTCGCCGATGCGGATGACCCGTCCCGCGGCCAGCCGGTCGCGGGCCAGGTCGACCGCCCTGGTGCTGTGCTCGCGGCGCATCCACTCCATGGCCGCCGCGTACGGATCCGGCTCGTCGCGCAGGTCGAGCATCGACTCGGTGTAGGTGATCTCGCGGTCGACGTATTGATAGGGCACGCCGTCGACCTCGACCACCCGCACGACCAGGGACTCGGTCTCCCGGCCCGCGATGTTGACGGCCTCGGTGAGCAGGCCGACATCGAGCGGTCCCTCGATGTCGACGTAGTGGGCGATATTGACGGCGGGCCTTCCGGGCAGGTTCTCCGCCAGCCACATGCTGTACTGCGCCCGCGACAGCGGTATCAGATTGCTGTTGTCGGTGGGGACTGCGGCTGTTTCGCGGTTCATCCCGCCCTCTCGCTCACCTTCGCGGATACAGAGAGCACCGCAATCGTGTGGCTACCGGCACTCGCCTGTCTGTTTTCCCGCCCCGGCCGAATCGAGGCGGCCCATATCCGCACCCCCTACCCCCGGGTGCGCCGAAGAGCTTTTCGCTATCACGCCTGCTGTGCAGAGTTTACGCACATCCGCGGAGTAGCCGCAGGCAGTCGAGATCATTCACGCGAGGTGTTGCGAACACGAGCGTCCGTCGGACGTATCGCCGTTTCAGCACAATCACGGCAAATGCGATCTTCCGCACGAGGAGACCGGCCGGATACCCGCGGAAGCGGCGCGGTGGCCTCAGCCGGCGTAGCCGAGCTGGGCGGAGACGGCCCGTCCCGCCTCGAGCAACAGCGGAACGAACTCGTCGGCCTTCGGCTCGAAGCGCGACTGCGGGGCGCACACGCTGATGGCGGCCATGACGCCGCCGTCGTGATCGAGGACGGGAACCGCCAGCGAGGCGGCGCCGACCTGACGCTCGCCGACCGAGAGGGCGTACCCGCGCTCGCGGATGGCAGCCAGTTCGGCGCGCAGCGCGGCCCGATCGGTGATGGTGGCGTCGGTGAAGGCCACCAGCTCCTGCCTGCTCAGGTAGTCGTCGATCTCGGCCGGTTCCAGACAGGCCAGGATGACCTTGGACGAACTGCCCGCGTAGAGCGGATAGGGCACACCGAGGGTGACCTCGACCCGCAGCTCCTGGTCGGGGACGACCTGATCGACGTACATCCTGGTGTCGCCGCGCCGGATCGACAGTGTGACCGTCTCGCCGGTGCGCGCGCCGAGGCGGCGGAGTTCCGGCGCGGCCATGATGCGCAGATCGGTGCGCGCCATGTAGGCGCGGCCGAGCGCGATCGCGGCGTGACCGAGGGTGTAGCGCCGGGTGGAGGGCTCGAACGCGATGAGGTCGCGATTGCGCAGCGCGGTGAGGATGCGGTGCACGGCGGCCTTGGTGATGCCCAGTTCGGTGGCGATCTCCGTGACGCCCAGGTCGGCGCGGCCGGAGCGGCCGAACAGCAGCAGCACGTCCATCGCGCGCTCGACGGCGGCGATCGACCGGCTCGGGCTCTCGGATTCGGTGACGGACACGATTGCCAGTGTAGGGGACAGGATTTCCCCAGGGGAAACACCGCGGCGAGCGCGTTCCCCTTGCGGGCCCACTCCCCGGGCGTTACCTTGTGCGAGACGATGTTTCGACTATGGAAACGAGGAGCATCGTGGATCCCACTCTCCTGACGGGGGGCCATTCCCATGATCGGTGAACGACTCGTCGAAGACATGACCGCGGCCGAACGCGAGCGCACCGAGCGAGTGGATTCGGTGCTACCGGCCCTGCGCGCGGCGGCCGACGAAGCCGACGCCACCGGCACCTTCCCCGCGGGCCACGTGGCCCTGCTGCGCGAGGCGGGCCTGCTCGGGCTGATCGTCCCGGAGAAGTACGGCGGCCTCGGCGGCGGACTGCGCGACCTCGCGGCCGCCACCTACGCGATGGGCACGGCCTGCCCGTCCACGGCGCTGTCCTATTTCTTCCACAACACCAGCGCCTCCCGCGGCCTGCTGCCGCTGGAGGCCATCGACGCCGGGCTCTTCGCGGCCGACGAGGTCCCGGTGGTCGCGGCCTTCGCCGAAAAGGTGCTCACCCGCATGGCCGAGGGCGTGTGGCTGGCCAACTTCGCCTCCGAATCGGTGAAGACCGAAGCCGCCAACATCACCATCGCCACCACCGCGACGAAGGTGGACGGCGGCTGGATCCTCGACGGGGAGAAGTCCTTCGGTTGCGCCACCGGCGTGGCCGACTACTACCTCACCTCGGCCAAGCTGGACGGTTACGACACCGCCGCGGGCATCGCCACCTTCTTCGTGCCGAGGGACGCGCCGGGGGTGAGCACGCGCGCGCCCTGGAACGGGCTCGGCATGCGCGCCACCGCCAACAACGGCATCCGGCTGGACAACGTCTTCATTCCCGAGGACGAGGCGCTCACGGTGCCCGGCTCGTTCCCGAAGATGCTCAGCCAGAGCCGGGGCAGCTTCGTGGGCAATCAACTCGCCATCGCCGCCGCCTACACCGGCTGCGCGCAGAACGTCTACGACGAGGCGCTGGCGGCGGCCACCTCCAGGACCTTCGCCGACACCGGCAAACCGGTGGCCTCCTCGCCGGTGCACCAACTGCTGTTCGGGGAGATGACCAGGCAGTTGCAGACCGCCTACCTGTGGCTGCGCTACCAGCTGGCCATCGAGACGGCCGAGCCGCCGATCAAATCCAAGCAGGACGTGTTCGCCCAGTGGCGGCTGGGCAAGGGCTCGGTGACCGAGGCCTGTTTCCAGGTGGCGCTCGGCGCGTTGAAGGCGGGCGGCACCTCGGCGGCGTCCATGCAGGGACCGGCGGGGCGGGCGCTGCGGGATCTGGCCATGGGCCTGGTGATGACCTTCCCGGCCGAGCGCGGCATGCTCGAGGTCGCCAGGATCGTCACCGAGGCCAAGGCCAACGAGCTGTTCACCACCGCGCCCGCCGATCCCGCCCCCGCCGCCGTGCCCGCCGAGACCGCGCCCCCAGCCCCCGCCGAGGCGCGCTGATGGAGATCTCGCTGCCCGAGGTGCTCGACTACGTCGACGGCGAATGGCGCACGCCCACCGTCGATCTCGGTTTCGAGCTGGAGGATCCGGCTACCGGCGCGCCGACCGTGCGGGCGATCGGCACACCCGCCGAGCGGATCGAGCGCGCCCTGGCGGTGGCGGCAGGCGCGAGCGGCCCGGTGGACCCGGACGCGCTCGACGCGATCGCCTGCGCGCTGGAGCCGCGGCTGGAGACGCTGGCCGCCCTCGACGCCGCGACGACCGGCGTCCCGCTGCGCCAGACCGCCCCGCTCGGCGTGATCGTCGCCGGAGCGTTCCGGCTGGCCGCCCAGCAGATCAGGGCGGGCATCCTGCGCGTGGACCGCGACGGCGG
>NZ_JARWRU010000213.1 GCF_029867845.1 Nocardia farcinica
TACGGCGGTCATAGCGGTGGGGAAACGCCCGGTCCCATTCCGAACCCGGAAGCTAAGGCCACCTGCGCCGATGGTACTGCACTCGACAGGGTGTGGGAGAGTAGGACACCGCCGGAACATCCTTTCCCGAAGGCCCCCAACATGGTTGGGGGCCTTCGGCGTTTCCCACGAAAGAGTCGGTCGGCGAATGCCTCTGCCGGCTGGAGGATCGACACAGACACAGGCCCCCAGCCGATGGCTGGGGGCATGTGTCGTCTCCGGTACGGCTCAGTTCCTGCCGGTGGTGTCGGGCGATCCGCCGATCACGCCCGCGGCTTCGAGTTCCGAGAGCTCGGCGCGGGAGACGCCGAGACCGGTGAGGATCTCGGCGGTGTGTTCACCGAGCAGCGGTGCGGGGGCGCGGTGCCATCGCGCGGGGCCGGCGGAGAAGCGGGCGGGCAGGGTGCTGTAGCGGGCCGGTGGCAGGACCGGGTGGTGGACGGTTTCGAAGAAGCCACGGGCGATCAGCGGAGGCAGGTCGCCCTGGCGGTGTGGTTGGCGGACGGGGGCCACCGGGACACCCGCGGGCCAGAGGGTTTCGACCACCTCCTCATCGGTACGTTCGGCGCACCAGGCGGCGAGTTCGGCGTCGATCTCGTCGTGGTGTGCCCGGCGGCCCGCGGCGGTGTCGAGGTCGGTGGAGGCAGCCCAGGCGGGGTCGCCGATGGCTTTGCGGAGCGACTGCCAGTGCGCGTCGGTTTCGACGGCGACGGCGACCCAGCGGTCACGGCCGCCGAACTCGTCGGCACCCGCGCAGCGATAGAGGTTCTGGGGCGCGGCCGCCGGGCCGCGGTTGCCCTGGTGGCGGAGCAGGATGCCGTAGGCGGAGTACTCGACGACCTGTTCGGCGGCGACGCTCAGCGCGGCCTCCACCATGGCGGCCTCCACCAGGACGCCGCGGCCGGTGGTGCGGCGATGCTCGAGCGCGAGCAGCAGGGCGACGAGAGCGTGGATGCCCGCGTTCGGGTCGCCGATGGAGTAGGGCTGCACCGGATTGGCGTCGGAATGGCCGGTGAGAGCGGTGATCCCGGAGGTGTCCTCGATGACATAGGCGAAGGCGGGGTTGTCGCGCCACGGACCGGTGAGTCCGAAACCGGGCATGCGGACCATGATGCCGTCGGGGCGCAGTGCGCGGTAGACGTCGTGGTCGAGGCCGATCTGTTCCATGACCCGCGGGGTGTAGTTCTCCACGACGACGTCGCAGGTGGCGGCCAGGCGGCGCAGCAACGCGCGGCCGCGTTCGTCGCTCCAGTCCAGGGTGATGCTCTTCTTGCCGGTGTTCAGGCCGGCGAAGATCGGGGAGCGTTCCCACCATCGGTCCTCGCCGGCCGGCACGCCGGCGATGAGGCGGGTGCCGTCGGGTCGGGTGGCGGATTCGACGTGGACGACCTCGGCGCCGAGCATGGCCAGGACGTGGGTGCAGGAGGGACCCGCCCAGAAGGTGGTCACATCGAGGACGCGCATGCCGCGCAAGGGCAACGGGTCGGGGGCGGCACGCCCGGAGGTGGCGACGCGGGCCGGAGGCCGGTGGCGGTAGTGGTCGGTGTGCTCGCCGAGCCGGGGGGCAGGCGCAGGCGGACGCAGCAGCGGGGGAGCGCCGCGGAACGGGGCGGCGGGCCGCAGGAAGCCTGCCGGGTCGGTGACGAAGGCGCCGCGCTCGGCGTGGTGGTCCAGCAGCGGGGCGTTGGCGCCGTCGGCGACGAGGCCGTGCGGGACGCGGAACGCGGTGGCCAGGGCGCGGATCGCGTCGACGGGCTGGGCGGCGAACCAGGCCTCGATCTCCTCGGCGTGCTTCAGGGCGCGCTCGGTGATGGTCAGGTCGGTGTCCTGGTCGATCCACTCCGGGTGCCCGACGATCGCGCACAGGTCGAACCACTGTTGGGCGGTGCCGCACCCCACCGAGACCAGGCCGTCGGCGGCCGTCGCGACGCCGGGCACGGTGCGTCGGCGACGCGTGCGGAAGGGGCGGCCGAGCGCGTCGTGGAAGGTGACGGGGAAGTAGGTGAGGCCGAGGATCTGGGTCTCTAGCATCGACAGGTCGACCAGTTCGCCGGTGTCGGAGCCGGCGCAGCGCGCGCGGGAGATCAGCGTGGCCGCACAGGCTTGGGCGCCGGCGAACCACTCGCCGATGCGGCCGCCGACGTGGACGGGCGGGCGGTCGGGGTCGCCGCGGCCGAGGCCGATGATGCCGCCGGACCAGGCCTGGAGGGTGAACTCGGTGGCGGGACGATCCGCCCACGGGCTGTCGAGCCCGAAGGCGGTGACGGCGGTGACGATCGTGTGCGGGTGGGCGTGCCTGATCGTTGCCGGAGCCAGCGCGGGCAGTTCGGCCACCGGGGAACCCGGTGACCACACCACCACGTCCGCACCGGCCAGCAG
>NZ_JARWRU010000214.1 GCF_029867845.1 Nocardia farcinica
CACGCCGGTAGCCGGTCGGCCGGTGTGGCATCGACGAAGACCGCGACCGACACTTCGGCCGCGCCGGTCAGCCCAGGTGCGCCTCCAGCAGCCAGGCAGGCACCGAGACGCGGCCGCCCGGTTCGTCGCGGATGCCCTCGAAGCGCACTCCTTCACCGGCCGGGAGCTCGCCGGAGCCGGTGGGCATGACCGCATGGATGCGGGCGGGCCGGATCTCGTCGACGATCCAGTGTTTCGACACCGCTTCGCGCAACTCGTCGGCGGTGACCGGCGACGGCCCGGCATCGGAGGCCTCCGGGAGGGCGGCGCGGTCGAAGACCAGCGCGAAATACGACGCGCCCGGCGCCGCGGCCCGCGCGATCGACCGCAGGTAGCCGTCGCGTGACTCGACCGGGATCGAATGGAACAGGGTGCTGTCCACGATGGTGCCGAAACGGCCGTCGTAGCCGGTGAACGAGGTGACGTCGGCGACCTCGAAGGACACGTCCAGGCCCCGCCCGGCCGCTTCGGCGCGAGCCAGCTCGATGGCAGTCGGCGCGGAGTCCATGCCCACGACGGTGTAGCCGCGTTCGGCCAGGTACAGCGAGATGGCCGCCTCTCCGCATCCCGCGTCCAGGACGTCGCCGTGGAATCTGCCCGCGTCGACGAGTGCGGCCAGTTCCGGTTGCGGCGCGCCGATGCTCCAGGGCGGTTTGCCACCAGGGGCGAGCGGGCTGGTGCCGCGATAGAAATCGTCGAAGTCGAATTCACCCGGTGTGGTCATCGCTCCTGACTATCAGCAGAGCCACCGCGGGTACATGTGACCCACGCACCGCTGTTCGGGCGGCCCGGGGCCACCACCGCCGGGCCCGTCCCCCGTTGTCCGCCGACGGCAGCCCCGGTCGTCAGTCGGCCACGAGTTCCTCGTAGTACTTCCGCATCGCCGGCCAGTAGTCGCCGAAGTCCGGCGCGGGCTTGCCTTCGTGGGCGGCGGCCAGCATGTCCAGGTAGTACTCCCAGCCCGGCCCGGTGTGCGAGACCGACTTGCGGTCGGCGTGCGCGAGATGCTGCGTGAAGCGCAGTTCGGTGCCGCCCGCGGTCGCGACGAGCACGACTTCGAGAAACCAGGCTCCCTCGTCGTCGACAGTGGACACCGCCAGTCGCCGCGGCGGCTCGCAGGCGTCGACGGTCATCGGCATCCAGGGCTGTTCGTCTTCGTAGGCCATCTGCACCTCGATCGTGCGCCCCGGCCCCGGCTCGCCCTTCCACGGCCCGAACCAGCGTGCGGTGCGCTCGGATTCGGTGAGGCTGGCCCAGACATCCTCGACGCAGGCGCGGAAGGCACGGGTCAGGACCAGATCGACGCCGGTGTCGGTGCCGAGCAGTCGGCCCGCCGGTGTGCTCATGCGGTGTTCTCCTTCGTGTCGGGATGCGTGCTGGAACGTGCGCCGGTGCGACGGTCACGCTTGGCGCGCTGGACTTCGGTGTCAAGGGCGTCGAACCGCTGCGACCAGGTGCCGACGCGACGCACCGCGGCGATCCAGGCGGCCAGTTCGGCCAGCGGCCCCGGATCGAGGGAGTAGACGCGCTGCCTGCCGGTCACTTCGTCGTGGACGAGGCCGCTCTCGCGCAGCACCCGCAGATGCCTGCTGATCGCAGGCCTGCTGATCGGGAAATGCCCGGCGATCTCACCGGCGGTGCGCGGCTGCTCGAGCAACAGTTCCAGGACCTGCCGCCGCACCGGGTCGGCGATCGCCGCCGCTACCTCGTCCACACCGAGAAGCGTAACCAGTTGGTTACGCATCTGTCCAGCGACGACCGGACTCCGTACCACCGTCCACGCACCGCGCTGGTGCCGCACATCCCTGCTACGGCCGAGGGTGCGCGCGACGGCTCCATCGTCACCGAACCACCGAGGACCGTGTAGGCGACACCGTGGTACTGACGTTCGACCGGCACGCGGACTGGCCTGCGATGCCTTCGGGCAGCGCGGCGCACGGCCGCACGATCCCGCGCCACCGCCGAAGCGCGCACGCATCACCGGCGTCCACCTCAGCC
Organism: Nocardia farcinica; assembly: GCF_029867845.1. Lineage (GTDB taxonomy): Bacteria > Actinomycetota > Actinomycetes > Mycobacteriales > Mycobacteriaceae > Nocardia > Nocardia farcinica_A. The sequence continues at coordinate 2,038 of NZ_JARWRU010000214.1, forward strand.
GCCGACGATCTCCGTTCGGGCAGAGGCGGATTCGGCGCCGAGATAGGCCCGTTCGACGCGAGCGGGGTCGTCGCGGAGCTCGGCGGCCGGGCCCTGGTCGGCGATGCCGCCGTGGACGAGGACGACGGCCTTGTCGGCGGCGCCGAGGGCCAGGTGCACGTGTTGTTCGACCAGCAGGACACTGGTGCCCTCGGTGGCGGCGAGTTGCTTCAGGACATCGAGGATCTCGGTGACCACGACGGGGGCAAGACCCATGCTGAGTTCGTCGATGAGCAGCACTGCGGGGCGTTGCAGGATCGCGCGGCCGATGGCCAGCATCTGCTGTTCGCCACCGGAGAGGCGACCCGCCTCGACCGACAGCCGTTTCTCCAGCGCCGGGAAGTACTCGAGCACCTGGCGCAGGCCGCCGGCCCGGCGGGCGCGTTCGGGGACGGCCAGCAGCAGGTTCTGCCGGGTGGTCAGCTTGCGGAACAGGGCGCGGTCGTCGGGGACGAGCACCATGCCCGCGCGAACCGCCTCGCGGGGGCGGGCGCTGCGCACCTCGGCGCCGCGCACCCGGACCTCGCCGCCGCTGCGCGGGAGCAGGCCTGCCAGCGCGTCGAGCAGGGTGGTCTTGCCCGCGCCGTTGGGACCGAGCAGGCAGGTGATCTCGCCCGGTTCGAGCGTCAGATCCACCGAGCGCACGCACGGGCGTTCCTTGATGTAGCCCGCGGTCACGGCGCGGCATTCCAGTGTGCTCACAGCGGGGCCTCCTGCGTGGCGAGCGGGCGGGTGTGCGGTTGCGGCTCGGCCGCGCCCGCGGACTCGACAGTGTCGGCGGGGACGCCGAGGTAGGCGCGCAGCACGTCGGGGTGGGTGCGGACCTCGTCGGGGGTGCCGGAGGCGATGACCTTGCCGAGGTCGAGGACGACGACCCGGTCGCAGAGGCTGAGCACCAGCTCCATGTCGTGTTCGACCAGCAACATGGCCGTGCCGGCGTCGGCGACGGCACGCAGTTTCTCACCGAGCAGCCTGCTCTCGGCGCTGTCCAGACCCGCGGCTGGTTCGTCCAGCAGGGCGACCGCGGGGTCGGCGGCCAGCACGCGGGCCATCGACACGAGCTGACGCTGGCCCTGGGAGAGCAGTCCGGCTTCCCGGTCGGCGAGTTCGTCGATGCCGAGGACGGCCAGTGTGCGGGTGACGCGTTGGGCCACGGGCTGTTCGGATCGGGAGCGGGCCGCGCCGACGCGGACGTTCTCGGCCACGGTGAGATCGTCGTAGAGTTCCACGTCCTGGAAGCTGCGGCCGAGCCCGGCCCGGCTGCGGGCGTGTGGCGGCTGCCCGGTCAGGGGCTGCCCGGACAGGATCACCGAGCCGCTCGCGGGGGCGAATCCGGTGACAGCGTCGATGACGGTGGTCTTGCCCGCGCCGTTGGGGCCGATCAGGCCGACGATCTCCCCGGCGCGCACCTCGAACGTGACGTCGGCCGCGGCCGTGACCGCGCCGTAGGTGACGCCGACATCGCGGACCGCGAGCACGGGTTCGGCGTCCTCGCTCGGCGTGACGGCGGCCGGGACGACGGGTTC
>NZ_JARWRU010000215.1 GCF_029867845.1 Nocardia farcinica
CTCGAGGACAGTCCCGAGGAACACGTGGACCGGCGCGGACGGGTCGCGCCCGCGCGCTCCGCTCGCGCCGAAGCGCCACCGCGCGAATCGGATTCGACCGAGGCGGGCCGGGAACGCCACGGGATCGAGATCGACGACAGCGACGACGGGCCGCGTCGCGAGCGGACCATCCGCCGCGGCGGAGCCCGCCGGAACGTCCCGGCCCCGGGCGATTCCGACCGGGACAGGGACGAGTGGCCCGGGGACGCTGCCACCGCCGATGACTCCACCGCCGGTGACTTCACAGCCGATGACGTCACCGGCGCGGACATCGAGGCCGACGACGCCTTCGGGGACACCGACAGCGACGAGGGCGGCGCCGAGCGGGACGAGGACGCCCGCGCGGCGGCCGACGCCGGTGTCCAGGCCGACGCAGGCGACAGCGACGCGGAGCGCGACGATCCCGCCCCTGCGCGCGATCCCGCCCCTGCGCGCGACGGCGACCCGAGCGCCGGGATGCGACAGATCACCGCCCGCATTCCACCCGCGCGCACCAAGGCGCCGGTGCGGGTGCCCGATCCAGGCTACGGCGCGCCGGAATCCGAGGACGAGGAGTTCGACGCCGATTCCGGCGCGACCGAGCGCGCGGATCTCGCGGGCCGGGATTCCCGGGATTCCGGGCGGCGCGGTGAGAAGCGGCGCAAGGGCCGACGTGGTTCCCGCCCGGAGGACCGTTCCCCGGACGACGACCGCCGGAATTCGAGCCGCGATTCCGAGCCCGACGAGTCGGCGGAGGTCGAGTTCGAGGCGGAGAAAGTCGACGAATCTCGCGCCGACGACGCGGAATTCGTGCCGAGCAGGCGCGGCCGCGGTGGCTACGATCCCGAGGCCGACGCCATCGCCCGCGCCGCCCGCTACACCTTCCGGCAGCGGGCCGTGCTCGCCCTGATGCTGACCACACTGGCGACCGGTGCGCTCGGGCTGATCTTCACCCCGCTGTTCTGGTACGGCAGCGGCCTGTCGTTCCTGGTGCTGGCCACCTATCTGGCCTATCTGCGCAGGCAGGTGCGGATGGAGGAGGAGATCCGCCGCCGTCGCGCCGCGCGCCTGCGGCGACGCCGGGAGTTCGCCGAGGACGACGACTTCGACGACCAGCCGCTCGACGCCGACGAGCGCGTCAGGATCGCCACCGGCGGCATGGACCGGGCCACCGCCCGCGCGCTGCGCCGCCGCTCGACGGTGCTGGACGTGGACGACGAGGACCCGCTCTTCGAGCATCTCGAGCCCTTCGACCCGGCCACCGCCCGCGCGCTGCGCCGGCGCACCGGCGTCGACTCCCGGCGGCGGGCGGCGGGCGAGCAACGGCAGGCTTCGGGAGAATAAGCGCAGGTCAGGCGGGCGATTCGGTATCCGGGCCGCCCGCCTGATACAGTGTCACAGCGCGGTTCGCAGGAGCCGCACGGGGCTATAGCGCAGTTGGTAGCGCGTCTCGTTCGCATCGAGAAGGTCAGGGGTTCGATTCCCCTTAGCTCCACAGTCGAGGTCCGCCCCGCCGCCAGGGCAGGGGGGGGGTGTGGGTTACGGCGCCGCTCCACGCCGGTTTGCTCGGGCGGG
>NZ_JARWRU010000216.1 GCF_029867845.1 Nocardia farcinica
GCCCGAGGGGGCGTGCCTCGGTTCTACGGGAAACCCCGGCTATGCCATCACCGCCGCCCTGGACCTGGGCGCCGCCGTGGCGCTGATGTATCAGGCCTGGTGGTTCCCCGCCTACGCGCCGCTGCCCGGCGCCGACCCGCTGGTGATGCTCGCCGAGCGGTCGCTGCCCGGCTCGTTCGTGGTGGACCAGACCGGCAGGCGATTCCTCAACGAGGCCACCGACTACATGTCGTTCGGCCAGGCGCTGCTGGAACGGGAGCGGCGCGGTGACCCCGCCGAGCAGATGTGGCTGGTGTTCGACCAGCGCTACCGCAACCGCTACATCATGGCCGGGGCGGTGTTTCCCCGGCAGCCGCTGCCGAAGGCATGGTTCGAGGCGGGCCTGGCCCATCGTGCCGAGGACCCCTCGGCGCTGGCACAGGCGATCGGTGTGCCGCGGGACGCGCTCACCGAGACCTTCCGCGCGATGGCACGGTACGCCGAGACCGGCGTCGACCCCGAGTTCGGTCGCGGTGCGAGCGCCTACGACCGGTACTACGGCGACCCCACCATCGGCCCCAACCCCAACCTCGCCCCGCTGGACAAGCCCCCGTACTACGCGGTGCGGATGGTGCTCAGCGATCTCGGCACCTGCGGTGGCGTGGTGGCGGACGAGCACGCGCGCGTCCTGCGCGAGAACGGCGAGGTGATCGACGGGTTGTACGCCATCGGCAACACCGCCGCCAACGCCTTCGGCGCCACCTACCCCGGCGCGGGCGCGACGATCGGCCAGGGATTGGTCTACGGCTGTATCGCGGCCAGGCACGCGGCTACGGCGCGGGCGTGAACGCCGGTCCCTACTGAGGAGTGCGGATGCAACTGGAGAACAAGGTCGTCGCGGTCACCGGCGCGGGCAACGGCATCGGCAGGCAGACCGCCCTGCGGCTGCTCGCCCGAGGAGCCCGCGTCGCGCTGATCGACCTGCGGGGCGAGTGGCTCGAGGAGACCGCCGAGCTGGCGGGCGCCCAGCGCGATCGGGTGTCGACGCACATCGCCGATATCACCGATCGGTCCGCTGTCGACGCCCTGCCCGCGGCCGTCGCCGCCGCGCACGGACACGTCGACGGTCTGATCAATGTCGCGGGCGTCATCCACCGTTTCGCGCCCGTCGCCGAACTCGAACGCGACGAGATCGAGCGGATCGTGCGCGTCAACTTCTGGGGCACGGTCGACATGTGCCTGGCGTTCCTTCCGGCGCTGCGGCAGCGGCCGGAAGCCGCGCTGGTCAACGTGTCGAGCCTGTCGGGTCTGCTCCCGTTCGCCGGGCAGACCGTCTACAGCGCCACCAAAGGGGCGGTCAAGCAGTTCAGCGAAGGCCTGTACCAGGAGCTGCGCGACACGACGGTGACCGTCACGACGGTGTTCCCCGGAAATATCAGCACGAACCTGACCGGCAACTCGGGGGTGACCATGATCGACTCGGGCGGCCGCCGGGTTCCGGTGACCACGCCCGAACGAACCGCCGAACTCATCGTCGACGGCATGGCGAAAGGGAAGTTCCGCGTGCTCGTCGGCCGGGACGCCACCGCGCTCGACAAACTCGTCCGGCTGGCCCCGCGCTGGGCGACGAACCTGATCGCCCGGCAGATGAACAGCATGCTCTGAACCATGCCGAACCACCGAAAGACCATGCCGCACCACCGAAAGACCATGCCGAACCACCGAGAAGCAGAGGACGGGTCGACGGTGACCTCGGATTCCGCGGTCGAACGGCCGCCGAACGTCTGTTGTACGCGATGCGCCATCACGTGACGGTCGAGCCGGTCAGGGAGTTCATCGGCAGCACCGACATCGACGCGGCCTACCGGGTCCAGCAGCGGCTCACCCGCCACCGGCAGGAGGCGGGCGGGGTGATCGTCGGTCGCAAGATCGGCCTCACCTCGCGGGCGGTGCAGCGCCAGCTCGACGTGGACCAGCCCGATTTCGGGGTGCTGTTCGCCGACATGGACGTCTCGGCCGCGGACCGCATCGACACGACGCGCCTGTTGCAGCCCCGCGCGGAAGCCGAGATCGCCTTCGTGCTCGCCGAAGACCTCGCCGAGGGCGAGCTCGACGAGGCACGCGTCCGCGCGGCCGTCGACTACGCCGTCGCCGCACTGGAACTGGTGGACAGCCGGGTCGCGGGATGGGACATCGCGCTGGCCGACACCGTCGCCGACAACGCCTCGAGCGGACTGTTCGTGTTGTCGGACAATCGTTTCCGGCTCGGCGAGTTCGAGCCGAGGCAGGTGCGCATGCGCATGTACGACGGCGGCGAACTCGTCTCGGCGGGCGACGGCGCCGCATGCCTCGGCGATCCGCTCGCCGCCGTGCTGTGGCTGGCCCGCACCGCCCGCGAATACGGCGAACCGCTGCGCGCGGGCCAGATCATCCTGTCCGGTGCGCTGGGGCCGTTGGCGCCGGTGCGGCCGGGAAGCACCATTCGCGCCGACATCGAGCCGCTCGGTTCGGTGTCGGCGACCTTCACCTGAGAGAGGGCAGATGAGCAAGAGCAAGGTCGCGATCATCGGCTCCGGCAACATTGGCACCGATCTGATGATCAAAGTGCTGCGGTTGTCGGAGACCTTGGAGATGGGCGCCATGATCGGCATCGATGCGGATTCCGACGGGCTGGCCAGGGCGCGGAGACTGAAGGTGCCCACCAGTCACGAGGGCGTGGAGGGGCTGATCGCCTTGCCGGGATTCGACGACATCGACATCGTCTTCGACGCCACCTCCGCTCGCGCGCACCACGCGCACGCGGCCCGGCTCGCCCCCTACGGCAAGACCCTCATCGATCTGACGCCCGCGGCGATCGGCCCGTTCGTGGTGCCGCCGGTGAACCTGACGGCGCACCTGGACGCGGCGGCGGCGAACCTGAACATGGTCACCTGCGGCGGGCAGGCCACCATCCCCATGGTGGCGGCCGTGTCCTCGGTGACCCCGGTCCACTACGCCGAGATCGTCGCCTCCATATCCTCCAAGTCGGCGGGCCCAGGCACCAGGGCCAACATCGACGAGTTCACCGAGACCACCTCGCACGCCATCGAATCCGTCGGCGGCGCGGCGCGCGGCAAGGCCGTCATCGTCCTCAACCCCGCCGAGCCGCCGCTGATCATGCGCGACACCGTGTTCTGCCTGATCGGGGACGCCGACCAGGCGGCGATCGAGGCCGCGGTGCACCGCATGGTGGCCGAGGTCGCCCGCTACGTGCCCGGTTACCGGCTCAAGCAGCAGGTGCAGTTCACCCCGATCCCCGCCGATCAGCCCGTGCACACCCTGGTGCCCGCGGGGCACGGGCCGGTGACCACCCAGGTCTCGATCTTCCTCGAGGTGGAGGGCGCGGCCCATTACCTGCCCGCCTACGCGGGCAATCTCGACATCATGACCTCCGCGGCGCTGCGGGTCGGCGAAGCCGTCGCGGCGCGCAGGACCGAACCGGCAGGAACGACGCGATGACCGAATCCGGCACCACCCTCTACATCCAGGACGTCACGCTGCGTGACGGCATGCACGCCATCCGGCACCGCATCGATCCGGCCGATGTCGGTCGCATCGTGGCCGCGCTGGACGCCGCGGGCGTGGACGCCATCGAGGTGGCCCACGGTGACGGTCTGGCGGGCGGATCGATCAACTACGGCCCCGGCAGTCACACCGACTGGGAATGGCTGGAGGCCGCCGCCGCCAACATCGGCAGCGCGGTGCTCACCAGCCTGCTGCTGCCTGGCATCGGCACCGTCGCCGAACTGGAACGCGCCTACGAGCTCGGTGTGCGCTCGGTGCGCGTCGCCACCCACTGCACCGAGGCGGACGTGGCCGCCCAGCACATCGGCAAGGCGCGGGAGCTCGGCATGGACGTGTCCGGGTTCCTGATGATGAGCCACATGGCCACGCCCGCGACCCTCGCCGCCCAGGCGAAGTTGATGGAAAGCTATGGCGCGCACTGTGTCTACGTCACCGACTCCGGTGGCAGGCTCACCATGGACGGGGTGCGTGAACGCATCCGCGCCTACCGCGACGTGCTCGACCCGGCCACCCAGATCGGCATCCACGCGCACGAGAACCTGTCGTTGTCGGTGGCCAACAGCGTGGTGGCCGTCGAGGAGGGGGTGACCCGGGTGGACGCCTCGCTCGCCGGGCAGGGCGCCGGTGCGGGCAACTGTCCGATCGAGCCGTTCATCGCCGTCGCCGACCTGCTGGGCTGGAAGCACGGCTGCGATCTGTTCGCCCTGCAGGACGCCGCCGACGATCTGGTTCGCCCGCTGCGCGACCGCCCGGTGCAGGTGGACCGGCAGACCCTCACCCTCGGCTATGCCGGGGTGTACTCCTCGTTCCTGCGTCACGCCGAGGCCGCCGCCGAGCGCTACGGGGTCGACGCCCGCACCCTGCTGCTCGAGGTCGGCCGCAGGCAGCTGGTGGGTGGTCAGGAGGACATGATCGTCGACATCGCCCTGGAGATGCGCGCCGCCGCGGGGCGGTGGCCCCCGCGGCGGGGGGTGGGGGCCCGGGGACGCCCGGCGGCGCCCGGAGCCCCCCGACGAGGGGGCCCACCAGCGCCCCCAGCGCTGGTTAAAGGGCCCGGGCGCCGACGGCCAA
>NZ_JARWRU010000217.1 GCF_029867845.1 Nocardia farcinica
GATCGTGACAGAGCAGGACCAGGTCGATATCGCTGCGGCCGGGGTGGAACGCCTCCAGTGCCAGCGATCCGGCCGCGTACGCCCCGAAGAACTGGGTGCCGAGCACCTGCCGGGCAGCCGTCACGACGGCGGCGAGATATGACTCCACATCGAGGTCCGGCACCGTCCCATCATCGCCTGTGAGCGGGAGGGGCGGGTCAGGCCGACTGCATGGACCTCTCCGACGTGCCGTCCTCGATGACACCCGATGATCTGATCCGCCCGTCTCGTCGACCACGACCAGGGCGGACTCGTCGTGGCGCGGTGCCTTCCACGGCGCATGTTCCTGGTCCTGATCGGCGGCGACGACCGCGCACTGACAACACGCGGGCATCGCGCCGACGCGAGGGGGCCACAGCACGAGTAGCCGACTACTCAAGACACCCGCCTGCCGTGGGCGAACACTGGACTTCGATTCGATCTCGGCGCGGGCCGGACGCTCGCGTCGGCCCACCCTGGAGGTCCTTCATGGTCAGCACAGCGAGCGATCACACCGTGGCGGTGGGCGGCGGGAAGCGGCCGCCACCGCGTCGGCAAGGGCTTGTCACGAGGTTGTGGGGGGTGGCCGCGGAGGCCCTCGATCGACGGTTCGGCTGGTGCCGGTTGCCGACTTCGCTGGGGCTGGCGGTGCTCGTCGGCATCCGCAGCCGGTTGCGGGCGGAGAATCTGTTCGACACCGGGCCGCACCCGGACGGCCCCCTGCCCGACGACGAGCAGGCGAGGAGCAGGGCCGAGCGGGCAAGGACGATCGACGGCAGTCGCAACAGCATCGACGATCCGCGGGCGGGGTCGGTGGGCTGCCGATTCGGGCGCAATGTGCCACTGGAGTGCACGTGGCCGGAGGGGCCGGACCGGATCATGGCGCCCAATCCTCGGGTGATCAGCCTCGAGCTGCTGCGGCGCGACGAGTTCCGGCCGGCGACCACCCTGAATCTGCTGGCGGCGGCGTGGATCCAGTTCGAGGTGCACGACTGGGTGAGTCACTTCGACACCGAGGACGAGTCCATGCGGGTGCCGCCGGTCGATGGCGACCCGTGGCCGGAGCCGCCGATGACGATCCGGCGGACGCCGTCGGTGCCCGCCCCCGACCCCGGCGCGCCGCCCACCCACACCACGCAGGAGTCGCACTGGTGGGACGGCTCGCAGGTGTACGGAACGACCACGAAATTCGCGGAGGCGCTGCGGTCGGGGGAGCGGGGACGGCTGGTGCTGGACGAGCTGGGGTTGCCGCCGCTTGATGTGGAGGGGCTGCTCGACCTGCACGGGACGGCGGCCAACGCCTGGGTCGGCATCGCGCTGCTGCACTCGCTGTTCATGCGCGAGCACAATGCCATCTGTGATCGGCTGGCCCGGCGCTACCCGGACATGACCGACGACGAGCTGTACGACACGGCCAGGCTGGTGAACGCGGCGCTGATGGCCAAGATCCACACCGTCGACTGGACGCCCGCGATCATCGCCCACCCGACCACCGTCGCCGCCATGCGCGCGAACTGGTTCGGCATCCTGGGCGAGCGGATCGCGCGGCGTTTCGGGCGGGTCAGCGGCAGCGAGGTGCTCAGCGGGATTCCGGGGTCGGCGGTCGAGGACCACGGGGTGCCGTACTCGCTGACCGAGGAGTTCGTGTCGGTGTACCGGATGCATCCGCTGGTGCCGGACGAGTTCGCGGTGCGTGATCCGGGCGACGACCGGGTACTGGCCGAGCACATCCTGCCCGATCTCGGTGTCGCCCACATTCGCGAACGCATGGCCGAACACCCGATGGAGACGCTGCTCTACTCGTTCGGCCGTGCCCATCCGGGCGCGCTGACCCTGCACAACTACCCGGTGCACCTCCAGGAACTGCGACGCCCCGGGCATCCGGTGCTGGATCTGGCGACGGTGGACATCCTGCGGGTGCGTGAACGCGGCGTGCCCCGCTACAACGAGTTCCGGCGGCGGTTGCGGTTGCGGCCTGCGGGTTCGTTCCTGGAACTGACCGGTGACGCGGAGTCGGCGGCCGAGCTCGCCCGGATCTACGACACGGTGGAGGACGTTGATCTGATGGTCGGGCTCTATGCCGAGCCGAAACCGCCGGGCTTCGGGTTCAGCGACACCGCCTTCCGGGTGTTCGTGCTCATGGCCTCGCGCAGGCTCTCGGCCGACCGGTTCTTCACCACCGACTTCCGCCCTGAGGTCTACACCGAGACGGGCATGGCCTGGGTCCGGGACAACTCCATGCGCAGTGTGCTGCTGCGGCATTTCCCGACCCTGGCGCCCGCGCTGGAGGGCGTCGCCGACCCGTTCGCGCCATGGCGCGCCGCGGCGCCGCGCAGGTGGGCGTCATGACCACCCCGCAGGCCCGCCCTGCCGGCTATCTGCGCTACCGCGACGACATCGAGCAGCCGCGCCCCGACGAGGAGGCCGACATCGACAAGATCATCGCGGTGCTGCGCACCAATCTCGAGAAGGCCTATCGCAGCGGCAAACACGGTCTGCGCGACGCCCACGCCAAGAGTCACGGCATCCTCATCGGCGAGCTCACCGTGCACGCGGGTCTGCCGCCGGAACTGGCCCATGGCCTGTTCGCCACCCCGGCCACCTATCCGGTGGTCGCCCGGCTGTCGAGCACCTCGGGGGTGATCCGCAGCGACCGGCTGCGCGGCGTGCGTGGGCTCGGGCTCAAGGTGCTCGACGTGGACGGGCCGCGCATCCTGCCCGACGACCGGGCGAGCACCCAGGACTTCGTCCTGGTCACCCATCGGGAGTTCCTGTTCGCCGACGCCCACGCCTATCTGACCCGCGGCATGCCGACCGCGTGGGCGCTGGCCCGGCTGCCCGATGCCGTCCTCGACGCAGGCGCGAGCCTGGTGTCGACGCTGGACCGCCGGGTGCTGCGGCCGCTGGGCCGCCGGGTGCCGCCGAACCTGGCCGTGTTCGTCCGGCCGAACACCCACATCCTCGGCGACACCTTCTACACCTCCGCGCCCCTGCGCTACGGCGATCACGTCGCGAAGATGCTCTACGCCCCCGCCTCTCCCGAGGTCCGTGCCCTGGAAGGGCAGCCGATGGCCGCCACCGCGGGGATCAACGGCCATCGCGACGCGGTCGTGGACTTCTTCGCCGAGCACGCGGCGGACTACGAGCTGCGGGTGCAGCTGTGCACCGACATCGACACCATGCCGATCGAGGACGCCACCGTCGCCTGGCCGGAGCAGCGGTCCCCGCACCGGACTGTCGCGACCGTCCACTTCGGTCGCCAAGACCCCTATACGCCGGAGCGGCGGGCGTTCGGTGACGACGTGCTGTCGTTCAACTCCTGGCGTGGGATCGAAGCCCATCGCCCGCTCGGCTCGATCAACCGGCTCAAGCGGCGCGTCTACGAGGCATCGAGCGACTATCGGCACCAGGTGAACAACGCGCCCCGGCTCGAACCCACCGCCGAGCAGCTGCCGCGATGACCATTCACCTGCCCCTACCTGCGGAAATGTATATCCCCGCCGACCGGGGAGAACTAGAATCGGCGATTGTGGGAGACCGGTGGCAGCTCCTGGACCGTCCCGCCGAATACGAAGCCGTTCGCAGCGCGCTGACGAGCGGCGACAGCGGCGGAGTGGTGCTGGTGGGCGCCGCGGGGGTCGGCAAGACCACCCTGGCCCGGCTCGTCACCGCCGGGCTCGGTGTGCCGGTGCGCTGGGCGGCCTGCACCGAGTCCTCGCAGGCGATCCCGCTCGGCGCCTTCGCTCCGTGGATCGATTCGTCGGCCACCCGAGATCCCATCGCGCTGCTCGCCTCGGCCAGGTCGAACCTGCTCACCGAACCGTCGACCGTGGTCAGCGTCGACGACGCCTACCTGCTCGACCGGCTCTCCGCGACCCTGCTGCACCAGATCGCCGTCGACCGCGCCGCCCCCATCGTGGCCACCGTCCGCGGCGGCGAGGAGGTGCCCGACGCGGTCACCTCGCTGTGGAAGGACGGCTACCTGCGGCGGGTCGAGCTGCGCCCGCTGACCGAGCAGCAGTGCGTCACCCTGGTCGAGACCGTGCTCGGCGGCACGCTCGAGGGACTCAGCGCCGACGTCATGTGGGAGTCATCGGGCGGGAACCCGTTGTTCCTGCGCAATCTGGTGGAAGGCGCGGTGGAGGCGGGCACGCTCACCGAGGTCGACGGCGTATGGCAGTTGCGGGGGCGCGCCGCGCTACCCCCGAGCCTGATCGCCCTGCTGGACTGCAGGCTGTCGCGGGTGGACGAGCCGGTGCTGCAGGTGCTCAAGACGCTGGCCCTCTACGAACCGCTCGACCTGGACGTCCTGGTCCGGTTGGTGGGGGAGGAGGCCGTCGACGCCGCGGAGCTGTCCGGCATGATCCGCACCAACCGCGACGGCCGCACGGTCGTCGCCCGTTTCAGTCATCCGCTACTCGGCGACGTGGTGCGCGACCGGATCGGCACCGCCGCCGCGCGCGCCCGTCGCGGCCGCATCATCGACATCCTGCGCGAACAACAGCCGAGCACCGCCGCCGACCGCATCCGGCTGGCCCAGCTCTGCGTCGAGGACGACCGCCCGCTCGACAGCGGCCTGCTGATCAGCGCCGCCAAGGACGCCGTCGCCCTGTCCAACCTGCCGCTCGGCGAACGCCTGGCCCGCGCCGCCCTGGAGCGCGGCGGGGGCCTGCCCGCGGCCGAGGTGCTCTGCCGCGCCGTGCTCTGGCAGGGGCGCCCGAAGGAAGCCGACCAGCTGCTTGCCGACTTCGATCCCGACGACCTCGACGAACTCCAGCTGGTCCAGTGGGGGTTGCCGCACGCGAGCGTGCTGTTCTGGGCGATGGGGGATGTCACCCGCGGCCACCACACCATCGACCTGCTGCGCGAGCGCGTCGAGCATCCCGCGCTGCGGCTGGTGGTCGACGCCGCCGACGCCGCGATGGCGGTGCACGAGAACCGGATCGCGCACGGCATCGACGCCGCCGAACGGGTGCTCGCCGACCCGGACGCCCCGAAACAGGCGGTGGACTGGGTGGCCTTCGCGCTCGGGCTCGCCATGCCGGTGGCGGGCCGCGGCGCGGATTTCGCCCCGATCGCCGCCCGCAGCCGGGCCCAGCAGAAGACCACCGACGGCATGATCCGGGTGATGGTCTGCTACGGCGACGTCCTCGCCCTCACCCTGCTGGGCGAACTCGGGCTCGCCGATCGCCGCGCCGCCGAGTACTGCCAATTCCATTCCTCCGCACAGTTTCTCGGCTGGGCGATCGCCAAGATCGGCTGCGCCACGGTCGCGACCTATCGCGGCCGGTTCCGGCACGCGATCACCGAGTTCGAACAGGCCCTGGCCGCGCTGAACGCCGAATCCTCGCTGCCGTGGAAGCTGCCCGCGCAACTGATCCTGGCCCGCGCCTACGCGGCCGTCGGCGAGGCGGGGCAGGCCGAACGGGTGCTGACCGACGCCGAGACGCACCGCGGCGCGCATGTGGCGCTGCACGAACCGCAGCGCGTCATCGCCCGCGCCTGGCTGGCGGCGGCCACCGGCAACCGGCACGTCGCGGTGGAACTGGCGCGCAGGGCCGCCGATGTCGCGCACAGCGCCGGGCAGTACGCGCTGGAAGCCGAGGCGCTGCACCACGCCGTCCGCTTCGGGGATCGCACCGTGGCCAGGCGACTGGCCTCGATCGTTGGCCGGGTGCAGGGGCACGCGGTTGCGATCTACGCCAGGCACGCCGCCGCCTTCGAA
>NZ_JARWRU010000218.1 GCF_029867845.1 Nocardia farcinica
GCGCTGGCGGGCATCGAGGTCGCCGAGACGCTCGCCGCCGCCGAGCCCGCGCTGTGGAATCTGTCGGCGGTGCTGCCGATCGTGCAGGACAACCTGGTCGCCGCGGCCGGCCCCCGGGTCGACGGCGCGTCGTTGAGCGGGGCCATCCCGGTCGGCATCTTCGGGGACGCGGCGATGTGGAGGAGGATTCCGTGACCGATACCACCGGCGGCCTGCTCCTCGTGCACGCCCACCCCGACGACGAGTCGATCACCACCGGCGGCGTCATCGCCCTCTACCGCTCCCGCGGCATCCCGGTGACCGTGGTGACCTGCACTCTCGGTGAGGAAGGCGAGGTCATCGGCGAGCAGTGGGCCCAGCTCGTCGCCGATCAGGCCGACCAGCTCGGCGGCTATCGCGTCCTGGAGCTGACCCGCGCCCTGGCGGCGCTGGACGCCGGAGCGCCGCGCTTCCTCGGCGGCGCGGGCCGCTGGCGGGATTCCGGCATGGCGGGCACCCCCTCGGCGCGGCATCCGCGCGCCGTCGTCAACTCCGGGCAGGCGGCCGTCGAGGCGCTCACCGAGATCCTGCTGGAGTCGCGGCCGCGGGTCGTGGTCACCTACGACCCCAACGGCGGGTACGGGCATCCCGATCACATCCGCGCCCACCATGTCACCACCGCAGCCGTGGCGGCCGCGGCCGAACGGGGCTGGGACGTGCCGAAGTTCTACTGGACCGTCACCGATCTGCACCTGCTGGCCCTGCACACCGAGTCGCTGGCCCGGCGCACCGCGGAGAAGCTGCCCGGCGCGCTGCCCGCGGGCTGGCGGCTGCCTGCCGTCGGTGAACTGGCAGGCGTGCCGAGCGAGACCATCACCACCGCCGTCGACGTCTCCGAGGTGCTGGCGGCCAAGCGCGCCGCGCTGCGCGCGCACGCCACCCAGGTGACGGTCGCGCCATCGGGCCGGGAGTTCGCCCTGTCCAACAACATCGCCCAGCCGGTGCTGCCGGAGGAGCACTTCGTGCTGGTGCGCGGTGAGCGTGGTCCGGTCGGCCCGGACGGACGCGAGCACGACCTGTTCGCCTGACCGGCCGCGCGCTCGGCCAGGCGCATGCCGCCTAGACTCCTGGCGTGACCTCCCGCGACCGACAGGCAGATCCGACCGCCACCACGACCCGCGACCGGGCGGCCGCGGTGGCGAAGGCGGTCACGATGGCGGTGCTGGCGGCGGCCGCGCTGTTCAGCCTCGCCGTCGAGGTGTTGTATCTGCCGGTCTACGTGGGCGGCACCTGGACACCCACCGCCGAGCCCGCCGATCTGGCCGCGGGCACGGGGCTGGCCGCCCCGCTCGGCTCCGGCTCGATCCCGGTCCCGGTGACGGTGCTGATCGCGGTGGTCGTCAACGTCTCCCTGGTCGCCGCCATGCGCACCCTCACCCGCAGTCTTCGCCTGTCCCTGCTGCCGGTCATGGTGTGGACCGCCGGGTTCCTGGTGTGCACCTTTCCCGGGCCCGGCGGCGACAAGCTGCTCATGAGCGACTGGCCCACCCTGCTGCTGTTGCTCTGCGGGCTCGTGCCCGCCCTGCTGTACGCGTTCAACGCGGCCACCGCGATGGCGCCGCCCGAGCCGCCCCCCACCGGCGACGGCAAGCCCGGCAGACCGGCGCGCTCAGCGCTGTCCGAGCGCTCCCGGCGTGGCGGATTCGATGATCTGCCAGGCTCTTTCCAGCGGCACGTCGATGATCCGGTAGCTCTTCTTCCCCGCGGCGGTGGCGGCCACCACGGTGGCGATGCCGGAGCGGCGCTGCCAGAAGCTCTGGCGCACCGTCCAGCCGATGATGCCCGGCGCTTCCAGGCAGTCCCGGTCGCGGTCGAGCGAGCCGGAGCGGGTGATCAGCCAGGCCGGGCCGTGCGCGGTGCGCGGCAGCACGGCGTGGCCCAGGCCCTGATAGCGGTTCTCGGCCAGCGCGGCGGCAAGGGGGAGCACGGCGAGGGCGGGCAGCCACAGCCAGCCCGGACAGGAGACCCCGGCGACGGTAGGCACGAGCAGGGCGACGGTGGGAACGGCGGCGGGCAGCATCGCGCGCACCCACCTCCTGCGGCGGGCCACCGGGCCGTGCGGCACGAGCGGGGCGGTGAGCTGGGCGGTCACGTCGACGGGGGCGGTCACGTCGGCGGCAGTCGGGGAGCGGTCGTCCGAGGGGGCCGAGGTCGGCTGGGCGTCGGCCGGGGCGGAGGCCGATCGCCTGCTGCCGAGCAGTTCGCCCAGCGTGCGTTCCACGGCCGCGCGCGGGGCCTGCGGCAGGATCTTCTGGCGGGGGTTCTCCCCGACCATGATGGCTTCCAGTTCGGCGGCGCCCGCGCGCCGCAGCAGCAGCGGCTCGTTCACCGTCGCGCCGCGGAAGCGGGCCAGATCGAGGGTGATCTGGCGACGGGTGAGCAGGCCGTGACTGATGCGAAGCGTGCGGCCGTCGTCGACCACCCGGAGGCCGTGATAGGTGGTGAGATAGCGCGCGCACGAGGCCACGCTGACGACGACCACCAGTGCGAGCAGGAACGACACCAGCAGTCCCGCGATCACCAGCGCCGCGTGCTCGCCGAGCCGTCGACCGCTCTCCGTGCTCAGCGTCAGTTCGTTGAAACCCAACTGGAAGGGCAGGGCGATCAGCGGCGCGAGCACCGCGAAGCCGGTCAGCGACAGCGGGGCGTAGCGGACCCAGGCCGGTTGCCAGTGCCCGATCTCCCGCCCGCGCTCGGCGGGTTCGGCCCCGCCGGCGCCCTCGATCGCCCCGGCGGCGCCCACCGCTGCCGTGCTCTCCGCCGCAGCGGTGTGGGCGAGCAGTTCGGCGCGCAGCGCGGGCGCGACCCGGGCGGACAGGGAGTCCAGCTCGAATTTCTCCCCGCTCTCGGCCTGCTGGCCGGTGCCGACCACCACCACGGCCAGATCCAGCAGCCGGTGCAGCAGATCCGCTTCGATGTCCACCGAGCGGATGCGGCTGCGCGGCACCGACAGGGTGCGCCGCTGCACCAGCCCGGTGCGCAGTTCGACATGGGTGGGGCTCACCCGGTAGGTGGTGGTGAACCAGCGGGTCAGGCCGAAGCCGACGATGCCGACAAGCGGGATCAGGCTCCACAGCGGATTGCCGCTGCTGGTGCCGACCAGCACCGTGCCGACCAGCACCGGGATGAACTTGACCACCTGGGTCACCGGATGCACCAGCAACATTCGCGGGTCGAGCCGCTCCCACGCCGGACCGCCGGAATCCACCGCGGCGGGCGCGGCCTGCCGGGTGTCCTCCTCGGGCGCGCTCATGTCGCGTCGCCCCGATGCCGGGCGGCGATCTCCGTGAGATCGGCCACCGTCTTCTCCGCCACCGGCAGGTCGAGCGCGGTGATGGTGACCGCCCCGGCCGAGGAAGCCGTGGTGACCGTCACGGTCGCCAGCCCGAGCAGCCGGTCCAGCGGGCCGCGCTCGATGTCCACCGTCTGCACCCGCGAGATGGGCGCGACCCGGCTCTCCTGGCTCAGCCACCCCACCCGCGTGTAGACCGCCTCCGGCGTGATCTCCCACCGGTGCACCGCGTACCGCCAGCGCGGCACCACCGCCACCGCCACCGCGCCTGCCACCAGCGCCGTCACCGCCGCGAGCAGCTGCCAGCCGCGGTTGCCCGTGTCGAGGACCGCCCACACCGCCACCGCGACCAGCAGCGACGCCCAGCCGCCCGCGGTCTGTAGCGTCCACAGCAGTTTGGCCTTCGGACTCGGCCGCCAGGCAGGCCCGGCGAGGATCGTTCGCGGCTGCGCCATGCCGCCATAGTGGCACGCCGGTGGAATAGGCATCGACCGGGCGAGGTTGTGAACGCTCACGACGAGACCGCGTCCGCTGTCTCGCGAGCGTCGCCCGACCATGTGGCCGATCGGCTCGCTAGGCTCGACCGGACGCACTGGAGGGAGACAGTCCAGGATGGTTAGCGCATGATCGAGGGCGTGACCGAGCTAGCGACCCCCGCCGTACCACCCGCCCCGCCGTCGCCGTCGGCCATGCGCCGGGCGTTGCGCCGGGCCAGAGACGGGGTGAGCCTCAACGTCGACGAAGCCGCGGTGCTGTTGCAGGCGCGCGGCGACGACCTGCTCGACCTGTGCCGCAGCGCCGCCAGGGTGCGCGACGCCGGACTCGAGTCCGCGGGCCGGGCAGGCGTGATCACCTACTCCCGCAATGTGTTCATCCCGCTGACCAGGCTGTGTCGCGACCGGTGTCACTACTGCACCTTCGTCACCGTCCCCGGCAAGCTGCGCGCCGAGGGCAAGGGCATGTACCTCGAGCCCGACGAGGTGCTCGAGATCGCGCGCCGCGGCGCCGAACTCGGCTGCAAGGAGGCCCTGTTCACGCTCGGCGACCGGCCGGAGGACCGCTGGCCGGAGGCCGCGCAGTGGCTCGACGAGCGCGGCTACGACTCCACCCTCGACTATCTGCGCGCGGTGTCGATCCTGGTGCTCGAGGAGACCGGCCTGCTGCCGCACCTCAATCCCGGGGTGATGAGCTGGGCCGAGATCGCGCGGCTCAAGCCGGTCGCGCAGTCCATGGGCATGATGCTCGAGACCACCTCCACCAGGCTGTTCACCGAGAAGGGGCAGTGCCATCACGGCAGCCCCGACAAGGACCCGGCGGTGCGGCTGCGCGCCATCACCGACGCGGGCAGGCTCTCGGTGCCCTACACCACCGGCATCCTGGTCGGCATCGGCGAGACGGTCACCGAACGCGCCGAGTCGATCATGGCGATCCGCAAGCTGCACAAGGAGTTCCGGCACATCCAGGAAGTGATCGTGCAGAACTTCGTGGCCAAGGACGACACCGCCATGCGCGACGCGCCCGACGCCGAACTGGCGGAGTTCCGCGCGGCCATCGCCGTCACCCGGCTGCTCATGGGCCCCGATGTGACGGTGCAGGCGCCGCCGAACCTGGTCTCGGAACAGGAGTGCCGCGACCTGGTGGCGGCGGGTATCGACGACTGGGGCGGGGTTTCCCCGGTCACCCCCGACCACGTCAACCCGGAGCGGCCGTGGCCGAACCTGGACACCCTGCGGGAGATCACCGAGTCCGCCGGGTTCACCCTGGCCGAGCGCACCTCGGCGCACCCGAAGTACGTGCGCGCGGGCAATCCGTGGATCGACCCGCGCATCAGCGCGCACGTCGCCGCCCTCACCGATCCCGCCACCGGCCTGGCCCGACCTGACGTCACGCCGGTCGGCCTGCCCTGGCAGGAGCCGGACGAGAACTGGGAGTCGGCCGGCCGGGTCGATCTGGAGACCGCCATCGACACCGAGGGCCGTAACACCGAGGCGCGCAGCGACGCCGGTCTCGGTGGCGAGAGCTTCGGCGCCTTCGGCGACTGGGACACCATCCGCGAGCAGGCCCGCGGCATCGCCCAGGGCGCACCGGCGCGGCTGGACTCCGATGTGGCCGCCGCGCTGCGGGCCGCCGAGCGCGACCCGGCCGGGCTCTCCGACGAGCAGTATCTGGCGCTGGCCACCGCCGACGGCGTCGACCTGGACGCGGTGACCGCGCTGGCCGACCGGTTGCGCCGTGACACCGTCGGCGACGAGGTGACCTATGTGGTCAACCGGAACATCAACTTCACCAACATCTGTTACACCGGCTGCCGCTTCTGCGCCTTCGCCCAGCGCAAGGGCGATGCCGACGCCTTCACCCTCAGCGCGCAGGAGGTCGCCGACCGCGCCTGGGAGGCGCACGTGGACGGGGCCACCGAGGTCTGCATGCAGGGCGGCATCGACCCGGAGTTGCCCGTCACCGGTTACGCCGACCTGGTCAGGGCGGTCAAGGCGCGGGTGCCGTCCATGCACGTGCACGCGTTCAGTCCGATGGAGATCGTCAACGGCGCCTCCCGCGGCGGTCAGTCCATCGCCGACTGGCTGACCGCGCTCGCGGAGGCGGGCCTGGACACCATCCCCGGCACCGCCGCGGAGATCCTCGACGACGAGGTGCGCTGGGTGCTCACCAAGGGCAAGCTGCCCACCTCGGCCTGGATCGAGGTGATCACCACCGCGCACCGGATCGGCCTGCGGTCGAGTTCCACGATGATGTACGGGCACGTGGACACCCCGAAGCACTGGGTCGGCCACCTGCGGGTGCTGCGCGGCATCCAGGACGAGACCGGCGGCTTCACCGAATTCGTGCTGCTGCCGTTCGTGCACCAGAGCTCGCCGCTGTACCTGGCGGGCGCGGCTCGGCCGGGCCCGACCATCCGCGACAACCGGGCCGCGCACGCGCTGGCGCGCATCATGCTGCACGGGCGCATCGACAACATCCAGACCAGCTGGGTCAAGCTCGGTGTGGCGGGCACCAGGGTCATGCTCCAGGGCGGCGCGAACGACCTCGGCGGCACGCTGATGGAGGAGACCATCTCCCGGATGGCGGGCTCGCAGCACGGCTCGGCCAAGACCGTCGCCGAGTTGACCGAGATCGCCGAGGGCATCGGCAGGCCGGTGCGCCAGCGCACCACCGCCTACGGTCGTGTGGAGCGCGCACAGGTGCCCATCGTCACCATGGGCTAGGCCATCCGGCCGTCGCGATCACGGCGGCCGTACGGCTGTCATGTGACGCCGTACGAGTTAGGGCAGGCTGACCCGGTGCCGACAGCGCGGTCGGGATAGGGTTTCGCAGGGCGGACCACCCCACCAGGTGTGAGGACAGACTAGGAGAACGGCAGTGCCGTACATCATCGCTGAACCGTGCGTTGACGTGAAGGACAAGGCATGCATCGAGGAATGCCCCGTGGACTGCATCTACGAGGGTGGCCGCATGCTGTACATCCATCCCGACGAGTGCGTGGACTGTGGTGCATGTGAGCCGGTGTGCCCGGTGGAGGCGATCTTCTACGAGGACGACACCCCGGACCAGTGGAGCGGCTACATCGCCGCCAATGTCGACTTCTTCGACGATCTGGGTTCGCCCGGCGGCGCGACCAAGGTCGGCAAGGTCGACTACGACCCGCCGTTCATCAAGGAACTCCCCCCGATGGGTGAGTGAGCACGCGCGTGGCTGAACGTGCCCGGGTCAGCGCGCTGCTGCCCGATTTCCCGTGGGACACCATCGCTTCGGTGAAGGCGAAGGCGGCTTCCCATCCCGACGGCATCGTCGATCTCTCGGTGGGCACCCCGGTCGATCCGGTGCCCGAGGTGATCCGCGCGGCGCTGAACTCCGTCGCCGACGTGCCCGGCTACCCGACCACGCACGGCACCCCCGAGCTGCGGGCCGCCGCGGTGCAGGCGTTGCAGCGCCGCTACGGCGTCACCGGCATCGAGCCGGCGGCGGTGCTGCCGGTGATCGGCACCAAGGAACTGATCGCGGGCCTGCCCCGGCTGCTCGGCCTCGGCGCGGACGATCTGGTGGTCATCCCGGAGATCGCCTACCCCACCTACGAAGTGGGCGCGCTGCTGGCGGGCACGCAGGTGCTGCGCGCCGACGGGCTCACCCAGCTGGGACCGCGGTCCCCGGCGTTGATCTACCTGAACTCGCCGTCGAACCCGACCGGCCGGGTGCTCGGCGTCGACCATCTGCGCAAGGTGGTGGCCTTCGCCCGCGAGCGCGGCGCGATCGTGGCCTCCGACGAGTGCTACCTCGGCCTGGCCTGGGACGAGCCCGCGGTGTCCATCCTCGACCCGCGGGTCTGTGACGGCGACCACACCGGCCTGCTCGCGGTGCACTCGCTGTCGAAGACCTCGAACCTGGCCAGCTACCGAGCCGGGTTCGTCACCGGCGACCCGCAGCTGGTGGCCGAACTGCTCGAGGTGCGCAAGCACTCAGGCATGATGGTGCCCTTCCCGATCCAGGCCGCCATGACCGCCGCCCTGGCCGACGACGCGCACGAGCAGCGGCAGCGCGAGATCTACCGGGCCAGGCGCGAGGTGCTGCGCGAGGCGCTGGTGGCGGCGGGCTTCACCGTCGACCATTCCCAGGCCGGGCTGTATCTGTGGGCCACGCGCGGCGAGCCTGCCCGCACCACCCTGGACCGGCTGGCCGAGCGCGGCATCCTGGCCGCGCCGGGCGACTTCTACGGTCCCGGCTCCGGCAACCACGTGCGCATCGCGTTGACCGCCACCGACGAGCGCATCGCGGCCGCCGTGGCGCGGCTGAAGGACGCCTGACGGCCGCAACGGCCACAGCAGTGCCGACGGCGTGGTCCCGATTCGATCGAGTCGGAACCACGCCGTCGCCGCGGCGGGCGACTCGCGGGCCGCGGAATAGTCGCCAGGGCCGCACGCGCGGGGTTAGCCAGTGTTTTTGGCGCTGCCACAGAGGTC
>NZ_JARWRU010000219.1 GCF_029867845.1 Nocardia farcinica
GGGGGGGGGCGCATCGTCGCCCCCGCCGGTCCCCGGCGGGGGGGGCGGGGTCCCCGCCGCGGGCGCCGGCCGCGCGGCCGCCGAAGGCACCCTGCAGGTCCGGTCGATCTCCATGGCCAAGCTGGCCACGCGTGGCATGACCGAACACCAGGATTCGCTGTTCGCGGTGGACTGGCCCGCCACACCGATCCAGCGCGCCACCGCGACGGCCGCGCCGGGCGAATGGGCGGTCATCGGGGAACTGCCAACGGAGATCCCCGGACTCACCGAGCCCACCGCCTACACCGACCTCGCCGCCCTGCGCGCGGCCCTCGACGTGGGGGCCGACGCGCCGAAGGTGGTGCTGCTGCCGTACTCGGCGCTGACCGCGGCGCCGGGACCGCGCGAGCGGGTCGACGAACAGCTGCGCACCGAACTGGCCGCCGCCCTGCCGGTGCTGCAGCAGTGGCTGGCCGACGAGCGGCTCGTGTCGTCCAAGCTCGTCGTTCTCGCCCGCGGCGCCCAGGCCGTCGGGGCCGCCGAGGACATCGGCGATCTCGCGGCCGCGGCGGTGCGGGCGCTGGTGCGCAGCGCCCAGTCCGAACAGCCGGACCGGATCGTGCAGATCGACCTGGACGAATCCGGGATCTCCGCCGACCAGCTCGCGGCCGTCCTGGCCACCGACGAACCGGAACTGGCGATCCGGCGGGGACGCTTCCACGCCCGCCGCATCCGCTCGGGCCTCGACGGGCTCGCCGCCCAGGGCGCCCTGCTCCAGGGCCGGTGGCGCCTGGACATCCCAGTTTCGGGCAACCCGGACGACATCACGCTGCGTGAACGCCCCGACAGTGCGGCGCCGACTCTGTCGCCGGGCGCGGTCCTGGTCGGGCTGCGCGCGGCGGGCCTGTCCTTCCCGGTCGCGCTGACCAGCCTCGACGCGCCCGCGGGCAAGCCGGGCAGGCTCGTGCACGAGGCGGCGGGCGTCGTTCTCGCCGTCGCCGAGGACGTCACCGGATTCGCCCCGGGCGAGGCGGTGTTCGGCCTGTTCGACGAACTCGCCTCCGAGACCGCCACGGATCACCGGCTGCTGGCGAAGAAGCCGTCCTCGTGGTCGTTCGCCCAGGCGGCGGCCGCGCCGGTGAGCTACCTGACGGCCTGGCACGCCCTTCGGCAGGAAGGCGCCGCGCGGGCCGGACAGCGGGTGCTCGTGCACGCGGCCACCGGCGGCGTCGGCTCCGCGGCGGTGCGCATCGCCCGCCATCTCGGCCTCGACGTCTACGCCACCGCCTCCGAACCCAAGTGGGAGGCGCTGCGCGGCAACGGGTTCGACGCCGATCGCATCGGCGACTCGCGCTCGGACCGGTTCGCGACGACCTTCGCGGGCGCGCGGGTCGACCTCGTGCTCAACCTGCTGCCCGACGAACTCACCGAGGTCTCGCTCGGGCTGCTCGCGCCGGGCGGCCGGTTCGTGGAGATCGCCAGGAGCGCCGTCCGCGAACCCGGGCGGGTCCGCTCCGAGCACGGGATCGAGTACTGCTCCTTCGAGCTGGGCGAACTGCCCCCAGACACCCTCGCGTCGTACCTGGCGGAGCTGGCCTGCCTGTTCGAGGCGGGCGCCCTGGCCCCGCTGCCGATCACCCGATTCGACGTGCGCCACGCGGCGTCCGCGGTGCGCTGGCTCAGTGAGGCCGAACATGTCGGCAAGGTGGTGCTGACCTGGCCCAGGCCGTTCGACCCCGCGGAAACCGTGCTGCTGACCGGCGGCACCGGCGTCATCGGCGCGATCATCGCCCGGCACCTGGTGCGCGCCCACGGCGCCAGGCATCTGCTGCTGACCAGCCGCAGCGGCGCGTCCGCCCCCGGCGTGGCCGAACTGGTGGTCGAACTCGCCGAGGCGGGCGCCGAGGTGCGGGTCGTGGCCTGCGACGCGGGCGACCGCGCCGCCCTGGCGGCCGTCCTAGAAACGATCGACCCCGCGCATCCCCAAGGCGCGGGGGTCCACCAGGCGGCGGGCCAGGCCCCCGCCGCCTTCGACGCGCTCACCCCCGAGCACCAGGA
>NZ_JARWRU010000220.1 GCF_029867845.1 Nocardia farcinica
CGTCAGTGGGCGGGGGGGGGGGCCGGGGGGGGCTCCCCCCCGGGGGGGGGGGGGCTCAGCTGTCGAAGCCGTCGAATCCGTCGCCGTGGAACGCCTCGTTCATCGAGGCGTCCGCGTAGCCGCGACAGTAATCCCAGGTGACGTAGGCCTCGGGTGTCGGGTCATAGGCGGGCTCGTGCGGGCGCACCGTGCCGTCCACCAGCAGTTGCAGGAGATTGGCGCGGAGCATGTCCCAGTCGTGGTAATGATCTTGTCGGCAGTCCTCGCAGCTGACCACCAGGCCGCGGATACCGCGGTGGGCCAGCAATGCCTCGTAGACAGCGAGGTCGGCGATATCCTCCTCGACCGCGAGGCGCTCGTGGGGATCCAAGGGTTCGCCCGGCTCGATGGCATCGAGCGCGGCCGACGGGTCGGAGGGGTCTCCGGCGAATGGATCCGGCGGCAAGCCAGGTGGTAGATGGTCACGCACACACCCACGGTACGCAGAACAGGGCGGTCTGCGCCAGCGCTGCCGCGTGCCAGTTTCGCGGGCGGGCCGCTCCTGGCCCGGATCGCTGTACAGATACCATGGTGCGCAGGCGCTGGAGAAGTATCCCGACTCGCTGCTCCCGCTGCCACCGTCCATTCCATCAGTTGTGCGCGACGCCGCTCCTCGGCGCCTGCCGCTGTTCGACGTCCAGGAGGGGTCGATCCGAATGAGTAATCCCGTACCGGGCGAACGAATCGCAGTCCGCCCCCCTACGGGTGGCGACGATCCGAACAAGATCGCCATGCTCGGGCTCACGTTCGACGACGTGCTGTTGCTGCCCGCGGCCTCGGATCTGATTCCCAGCTCTGTCGAGACCTCCAGCAATCTCACCAGGGAGATCCGGCTGCGGACCCCGCTGGTGAGTTCGGCCATGGACACCGTCACCGAGGCCAGGATGGCCATCGCGATGGCGCGCGCGGGCGGCATGGGCGTGCTGCACCGCAATCTGTCCACCGCCGACCAGGCCTCCCAGGTGGAGACCGTCAAGCGCTCCGAGGCGGGCATGGTCACCGACCCGGTCACCTGTCGGCCGACCGACACCCTGGCCGAGGTCGACGCCATGTGCGCGCGTTTCCGCATCTCGGGTCTGCCGGTGGTGGACGAGACCGGCGCGCTGGTGGGCATCATCACCAACCGCGACATGCGTTTCGAGGTCGACCAGAACCGCCGCGTCGCCGACGTGATGACCAAGGCCCCGCTGATCACCGCCCAGGAGGGTGTGACGGCCGAGGCGGCGCTCGGGCTGCTGCGCCGCCACAAGGTGGAGAAGCTGCCGATCGTCGACGGCAACGGCAGGCTGCGCGGCCTGATCACCGTCAAGGACTTCGTCAAGACCGATCAGTACCCGAACGCCACCAAGGACCGCGACGGCAGGCTGCTGGTCGGCGCCGCCGTCGGTGTCGGCGAGGACGCCTGGTCGCGCGCGATGACCCTGGCCGACGCGGGGGTGGACGTGCTGGTGGTCGACACCGCGCACGGTCACCAGTCGCAGGTGTTGCAGATGGTGGCCAAGGTCAAGGCCGAGGTCGGCGAGCGCATCCAGGTCGTCGGCGGCAATGTGGCGACCCGCGAGGGCGCGGCGGCGCTGGTCGAGGCGGGCGCGGACGCGATCAAGGTGGGTGTCGGCCCCGGCTCGATCTGCACCACCCGCGTGGTCGCCGGTGTCGGCGCGCCGCAGATCACCGCGATCCTGGAGGCCGTGGCGGTCTGCAAGCCCGCGGGCGTGCCGGTGATCGCCGACGGCGGCATCCAGTTCTCCGGCGACATCGCCAAGGCCATCGCGGCGGGCGCGTCGACGGTCATGCTCGGTTCGCTGCTGGCGGGCACCACCGAGTCGCCGGGTGAGCTGATCCTGGTGGGCGGCAAGCAGTTCAAGAGCTACCGCGGCATGGGTTCGCTGGGCGCCATGCAGGGCCGCGGCCAGGCCAAGTCGTTCTCCAAGGACCGCTACTTCCAGGACGACGTGCTCGCCGAGGACAAGCTGGTCCCCGAGGGCATCGAGGGCCGGGTGCCCTTCCGCGGCCCGGTCAACCAGGTGATCCACCAGCTCGTCGGCGGCCTGCGGGCGGCCATGGGCTACACCGGCTCGCAGTCGATCGCCGAGCTGCAGGAAGCGCAGTTCGTGCAGATCACCGCGGCCGGCCTGAAGGAGAGCCACCCGCACGACATCACCATGACCGTGGAGGCCCCGAACTACACGGGTCGCCAGTAACTCTCGCGGCGACGGCCGGAACCCCGCGACCCGGGCTCCGGCCGTCACTGCTGTTCGGGGTCACTACGGCGGCCCATCCGATACCGAAAGGACAACGCACGTGCGCGACATGGTCGAGATCGGCATGGGCCGGACGGCCCGGCGTACCTACGAGCTGGACGACGTGGACATCGTCCCCTCGCGGCGGACCCGTTCCTCCAAGCAGGTCTCGCTCGGCTGGCAGCTCGACGCCTACCGCTTCGAGATCCCGCTGGTGACCCATCCGACCGACGCGCTGGTCTCGCCGAAACTGGCGGTGGAGCTGGGCCGCCTCGGCGGGCTCGGCGTCATCAACGGCGAGGGCCTGTGGGCCAGGCACGCCGACGTCGAGGCCAAGATCGAGCAGCTGACCGAGCTGGCCGAGCAGGGACAGTACGAGAAGGCCGTGGCCTTCCTGCAGCAACTGCACGCCGCGCCGTTGCAGCCCGACCTGCTGGCCGCCGCGGTGGCCGAGGTGCGCGCCGCGGGCGTGACGGTCTCGGTGCGGGTGAGCCCGCAGAACGCGCGCGCGTTCACCCCCGGCCTGGTGCAGGCCGGTATCGACCTGCTGGTGGTGCACGGCACCATCATCTCCGCCGAGCACGTGGGCGACGGCGAGCCGCTGAACCTCAAGACCTTCATCGCCGAACTGGACGTGCCCGTGGTGGCAGGCGGTGTGAGCGACCACCGCACCGCGCTGCACCTGATGCGCACCGGCGCGGCGGGCGTGATCGTGGGCTACGGCTCGTTCCCCGGCGCCACCACCACCGGTGAGGTGCTCGGCATCGGCGTGCCGATGGCCACCGCGATCGCCGACGCGGCCGCCGCCCGGCGCGACTACCTGGACGAGACCGGTGGCCGGTACGTGCACGTGATCGCCGACGGCGACATCGCCACCTCCGGCGACCTGGCCAAGGCCATCGCCTGCGGCGCGGACGCGGCCATGCTCGGCGTGCCGCTGGCCGTGGCCGCCGAGGCGCCAGGCCGGGGCTGGTACTGGCCGTCGGCGGCCGCGCACCCCTCGGTGCCGCGCGGCTCGCTGCTACAGGTCGAGGACTTCGGCCTGTCCGACGGGTCCGGCGACGCGCCCGCCCGCCCGACCCTGGAGCGGGTGCTGTTCGGCCCGTCCGACGATCCGTTCGGCTCGCTCAACCTGGTCGGCGGTCTGCGTCGTTCGATGGCCAAGGCCGGCTACTCCGACCTCAAGGAGTTCCAGAAGGTCGGCCTGAGCGTGCGCGCCTGAGCAGGCCCGTGACGGGGGATGCCCGTGCGTCGCGGCGCCGGGCCCCTCACTAGACTGGACCGGTGACAGAATCCCAGAGACCGGTCCTCGTCGTCGACTTCGGCGCCCAATACGCCCAGCTGATCGCCCGCCGGGTCCGTGAGGCGAGCGTCTACTCCGAGGTGGTTCCGCACACCGTGTCGGTGGAGGAGATCGCCGAGCGCAAGCCGCTCGCGGTCATTCTGTCCGGCGGCCCGTCGAGCGTGTACGCCGAGGGCGCGCCGCAACTGGATCCGCAGCTGTTCGAGCTCGGTCTGCCGGTCTTCGGCATCTGCTACGGCTTCCAGGCCATGGCGCAGGCGCTGGGCGGCACCGTCACCCACACCGGCACCCGCGAGTACGGCCGCACCGAGCTGAACATCGACGGCGGCCTGCTGCACGGCGGCCTGCCCACCATCCAGCCGGTGTGGATGAGCCACGGCGACGCCGTCACCGACGCGCCCCAGGGCTTCGAGGTCACCGGCACCACGGCGGGCGCCCCGGTCGCCGCCTTCGAGGACAAGGCCCGAAGGCTCGCCGGCGTGCAGTACCACCCCGAGGTGCTGCACTCGCCGCACGGCCAGCAGGTGCTCAGCCGCTTCCTGCACGAGATGGCGGGCATCCCCGCCACCTGGACCCCGGCGAACATCGCCGAGTCGCTGATCGAGCAGGTGCGCGAGCAGATCGGCGACGGGCACGCCATCTGCGGCCTGTCCGGCGGCGTGGACAGCGCGGTCGCCGCGGCGCTCGTGCAGCGGGCCATCGGCGATCGGCTGACCTGCGTGTTCGTCGATCACGGCCTGTTGCGGGCCGGGGAGCGCGAGCAGGTGCAGCAGGATTTCGTCGCCTCCACCGGCGCCAAGCTGGTCACCGTGGACGCGGTGGACAAGTTCCTCGGCGAGCTGGCCGGGGTGACCGATCCCGAGCAGAAGCGCAAGATCATCGGTCGTGAGTTCATCCGCTCCTTCGAGGACGCGGTGCGCGAGGTCGTCACCGAGCAGGGCGCGGCCGACGGCGCGCTGCCGAAGGTGGAGTTCCTCGTGCAGGGCACGCTGTACCCGGACGTGGTGGAGTCCGGCGGCGGCGCGGGCACCGCGAACATCAAGTCGCACCACAATGTCGGCGGTCTGCCCGACGATCTCGAGTTCGAGCTGGTCGAGCCGCTTCGCCTGCTGTTCAAGGACGAGGTGCGCGCGGTCGGCCGCGAGCTCGGCCTGCCCGAGGAGATCGTCGCCCGCCAGCCGTTCCCCGGCCCCGGCCTGGCGATCCGCATCATCGGCGAGGTGACCTCCGACCGGCTGGCCACGCTGCGCCAGGCCGACGCCATCGCCCGCGAGGAGCTGACCGCGGCCGGTCTGGACGCCCAGATCTGGCAGTGCCCGGTGGTGCTGCTGGCCGATGTGCGCAGCGTCGGCGTGCAGGGCGACGGCCGCACCTACGGTCACCCGATCGTGCTGCGCCCGGTGTCCAGCGAGGACGCCATGACCGCGGACTGGACCCGGCTGCCCTACGAGGTGCTCGAACGCATCTCGACCCGGATCACCAACGAGGTCGCCGAGGTAAACCGCGTGGTGCTCGACGTGACCAGCAAGCCGCCGGGCACCATCGAATGGGAGTGACGGCCCCGGCTGTCGGGGGGGGGGGGGCGCGGCCCCGGGCGCGGGCGGGGGGGGGGGGGGGGGGGGGGGGGTGGGGGGGGGGGGGGGGGGGGGGGGGGGGGGGGGGGGGGGGGGGGGGGGGGGGGGGGGGGGGGGGGGGGGGCGCGGCCCCCCCCCCCCCCCCCCCCCCCCCCGCCTCCTGTGTGT
>NZ_JARWRU010000221.1 GCF_029867845.1 Nocardia farcinica
CCCCCCCGGGACGGAGCAGGGACCGGTCGGGCCCGCTCCTGGGTCGGCTCAGCGCAGCGCGCGAGCCAGGTTGGTGTCGAGCGCGCCGAGGAACTCCTCGGTGGTCAGGTACCCCTGATCGCCGCCGACGAGCAGCGCGAGGTCCTTGGTCATCTGACCGCCCTCGACGGTCTTGATGACGACGTCCTCGAGGGTCTGCGCGAAGCCGATGACCTCGGGGGTGTTGTCCAGCTTGCCGCGGTGCTCGAGGCCGCGGGTCCAGGCGAAGATCGACGCGATCGGGTTGGTCGAGGTCGGCTTGCCCTGCTGGTGCTGGCGGTAGTGCCGGGTGACGGTGCCGTGCGCGGCCTCGGCCTCACAGGTCTTGCCGTCCGGGGTCAGCAGCACCGAGGTCATCAGGCCGAGCGAGCCGAAGCCCTGCGCCACGGTGTCGGACTGCACGTCGCCGTCGTAGTTCTTGCAGGCCCAGACGTAGCCGCCCTCCCACTTCATGGAGGAGGCGACCATGTCGTCGATCAGGCGGTGCTCGTAGGTGAGGCCCGCCGCGTCGAACTGGCTCTTGAACTCGTTGTCGAAGATCTCCTGGAAGGTGTCCTTGAACATGCCGTCGTAGGCCTTCAGGATGGTGTTCTTCGTCGACATGTACACCGGGTAGTTCTGCTGCAGGCCGTAGTTGAACGAGGCCCGCGCGAAGTCCTCGATGGACTTGCGGAAGTTGTACATGCCCATCACGACGCCGCCCTCTTCGGGCATCTTCACGACCTCGTGGACGATCGGCTCGCTGCCGTCCTCGGGGGTGAAGGTCAGGGTGACGGTGCCGCCCTGGAAGACCTTGAAGTCGGTGGCGCGGTACTGGTCGCCGAAGGCGTGGCGGCCGATGATGATCGGCTTGGTCCAGCCGGGCACCAGGCGCGGGACGTTGGAGATGATGATCGGGGCGCGGAAGATCGTGCCGCCGAGGATGTTGCGGATCGTGCCGTTGGGCGAGCGCCACATCTTCTTCAGGCCGAATTCCTTGACGCGGGCCTCGTCCGGGGTGATCGTGGCGCACTTGACGCCGACGCCGTGCCGCTTGATGGCCTCGGCCGCGTCGATGGTGACCTGGTCGTCGGTCTTGTCACGGTATTCGATGCCCAGGTCGTAGTACTCGAGGTTCACGTCGAGGTACGGGTGGATCAGCTTGTCCTTGATGAACTGCCAGATGATCCTGGTCATCTCATCACCGTCGAGTTCGACGACGGTGCCTTCAACCTTGATCTTGGACATGGATCTTCGTGTCCTCCTAGGATGGTGCCCTCATTGCACGGCCAGGCGAACACGCTTGTGAGCGGACCCCAGCTGTTCAACAGACAACGTATATGCCCCGCATTGTCTGCGGGACATGTGGTGCAAACAAGACGAGCGTACTGGTTCAGGGCGCCTCACCGCGCGGGGAGGGTGCCCTGTGCGGCCGCTGTGACGGTTACCCGCAAGTAGCTTGCGAGTGACCCAACACACATCGTCCATGATGGCATCCAGGGGTGGATTTCGGCCGCGAACCGATCGCCCGTTACCATGACGATCAGGTCATGAGCGCCAGCGTCAAGCCCCGGCTCGCTGGTCGGCAACCCTCCAGCCCGCGGTGGGGTGCTCCGGGTGATGACCGGGTTCCCGAAGGACGGGAGCAAACGCCGGCAGGAGGTCGCACGAGATGAGCGAGTGGTCCGAGTGACCGTGCGCACCGATCCCGACCGCTGCCCGTCCGCCACCGGCGTCGAACTGTTGCCGCCGCCGGACGGCACCCTCGGCGTGATCCCGATCGGCGATGTCACGGTCGAGAGCGGCGCGGTGGTGCGCGATGTGCGCCTCGCGGTGCAGCGCTGGGGTGAGCTCTCCCCCGGACTCGACAACGTGGTGCTCGTCGAGCACGCGCTCACCGGCGACTCGCACGTCGTCGGCCAACCCGACGCCATCCACAAGCTGCCCGGCTGGTGGAACGGCATGGTCGGGCCGGGCGCGCCGATGGACACCGACGAGTGGTGCGTCATCTCCACCAATGTGTTCGGCGGCTGTCAGGGCAGCACCGGCCCCTCCTCCATCGCCCCCGACGGCAAGCCGTGGGGTTCGCGCTTCCCCTCGATCTCCATCCGCGACCAGGTGACCGCCGAGGCGGCCCTGCTCGACCTGCTCGGCATCCAGCGGCTGGCCTCGGTGGTCGGCGGCTCGATGGGCGGCATGCGGGTGCTGGAGTGGATGGTCGGCGCGCCCGAGCGCGTGGCGTCGGCGCTGGTGCTGGCCGTCGGCGCGCGGGCGACCGCCGACCAGATCGGCACCCAGACCACCCAGATCGCCGCGATCACCTCCGACCCCGACTGGCAGGGCGGCGACTATCACGGCACCGGCCGCGCACCGCTGACCGGCATGGGCATCGCCCGGCGCATCGCCCACCTGACCTATCGCACCGAGGCCGAGCTCGACGCCCGCTTCGCCAACCAGGCGCAGGACGGCGAGGACCCCTACCTCGGTGGTCGCTGGGCGGTGCAGAGCTACCTCGACCACCAGGCCGCCAAGCTGGCCAAGCGCTTCGACCCGGCCACCTACGTGCTGCTCACCGAGGCCATGAACCGCCACGACGTGGGCCGCGGCCGCGGCGGGATCGAGGCCGCCCTGCGCGCCACCCCGGTGCCCTGCGTGGTCGGCGGCGTCGACTCCGACCGCCTGTACCCGCTGCACACCCAGCAGGAGCTGGCCGATCTGCTGCCCGGCTGCCGCGGGCTCGAGGTCGTGCACTCCCGCGACGGACACGACGGCTTCCTCACCGAGACCGAGGCCGTGGGCCGGCTGCTCGTGGAGACCATGCGCCTGGCCGAGGAGAATCGCTGACAGGCACCGCCTGATCGCGCCGCCCGGTGCCGGATGTCACCGCCCGCCGGGCGTGTGGGATCAGCCGACGCCCAGGGTGTTGATGGTGAAGGCGATGAACATGATCGACGAGCCGAGCAGCGTCAGCGCGCCCACGTCGAACGGCTTGCTGCGCACCGCAAGCAGCCCCACCCGCACGCTCGGCAGGCACAGCCGCAACACCGCCCCGAGCAGCGCCGCGCCGCCGAAGATCAGGGCCCCGCGCCGCCACCGGTCCCAGGCCACGAACACCACCGCGACCAGCACCACCAGCAGCACAACCAGCATCGGCACATTGTCCCGCAGGAACCGCCCGGCCCGGCCGCCCTTCGATTCGGCGGAAGCGTCGACGTCCATCACCCGCACGATTCTTCCAGACGGACCCGCCCGGCCGCACCAGCGCGAGAACCACGCCACCGGACCCGGTGGCGGCCGGTCCCCCGACGGGCCCGCCACGGCGCCTGATTGACTGGCTGCCGTGTTCCGACTGATGTTCCACGAGCCGCGCATTCCCCCCAACACCGGCAACGCGATCCGCATGGTGGCCGGGACGGGATGCGAGCTGCACCTGATCGAGCCGCTCGGCTTCGACCTGTCGGAGGCCAAACTGCGCCGCGCCGGGCTGGACTATCACGACCTGGCCAGCGTGACGGTGCATCCGAGTCTGGCGGCGGCCTGGGAGTTGCTCGCGCCGCGGCGGGTGTGGGCGTTCACCACCTCGGGCAGCTCGTGGCACACCGACATCGCCTACGAGCCCGGCGATGTGCTGTTGTTCGGCACCGAGCCGACCGGGCTCCCGGCGCACGTGCTGGACGATCCGCACATCACCGGCCAGGTGCGGATTCCCATGCTGCCGGGCCGGCGGTCGATGAATCTGGCCAACGCGGCCGCCGTGACGGTGTACGAGGCGTGGCGGCAGCACGGGTTCCCCGGGGCGATCTGAGCGACGGGGGCCGGGCCGCTAGTCGTCGATCTCGAAGCGCTTGTGGCGGGAAGTCGCTCCGCCGGTGAGACGCACCGAGGAGCGGGCGACGCCGAAGTGCTCGGCCAGCAGCTCGACGGCGGCCTTGTTGGCCTTGCCCTCGACGGCGGGCGCGCGGACGTAGAGCGTCAGCGTGCCGTCCTCGGCGGTCTCGACCAGCGGGCCCTTACGGCTGTTCGGTTTGATCGTCGCCCGCACCACGGTCGGCACCGGAACCTCCTGCTCCCTCGCTCTTCTCTTCGACAGTTCGCCCTGGCAGGCCGGTCGTGCCGGGGACGTCGGTCTTCCCGGACGGGTCGGCCTTCCCGGACGGGTCGGACTTCCTGTCCGGGGCAGTCTTCCCGGTCGCGGCGTCACCGGTGGCAGCGGGCGCGGCGACCGGCCCGGCGGCCCGGCGCGGACGGCGGATCAGCCTGCGTACCCCCCAGAACAGCCCGCCGAGCACGGCGAGGAAGCCGAGCCAGGGAATCGCCTTGCCCGCGAACACGATCGCGTCCTCCAGCCAGTCGATCAGCGAGTTCCAGCCCGCGACCAGACCGTCGAGGAAGGTGTCCGGGTCGTCGCCGGTTCCGTTGCCGGGGGCGGTGATCGAGAGGGTGAGAGTCGACAGGGCGACCTGGTCGTCGAGGCGGCGCTGCTGGGCGGTGAGGCTGTCGAGTTCGCCCTGGCGGCTGCTGAGCGCCTCCTCGGCATCGATGAGATCGGCGGTGCTGCTCGCGTTCTCGATCAGCGCGCGCAGGCGGTCGACGGAGGCCCGCAGGGCCCTGATGCGGGCGTCGAGATCCTCCCACTGCATGGTGACGTCGTCGCGGTCGGTGCTCACCCGGGTGACCGTGCCGATTCCGCCGAGGCCGTCGACGAAGGAGTCGGTGCGGTCGGCGGGGACCCGCACGGTCAGGGTGGCCGATGGGTCGTTGTCGTCGGTGCCCGGTTGTTCGGTGCGGCTGTCGATCCGGCCGTCCAGAGCACGCACCTGCTCGGCCACCCGGCCCGCGGCGGCGATCGGGTCGTCGGAGGTGATGTCGACGCTGCCGGTGATCACCTCTTTGCGTTCGGCGCTGTCGGTGGCGGTGCTGTCGGACGGGGACGGCGCCTGCTCGCGCAGGCCGGGGGCGATGGCGGGGGCGGCGGTGCCCATGTCGGGCCGGGCGGGCGCGCCGCCACTGCTGCCGCCGTCGCTGCCGCAGGAGACGAGGATGACCGACCCGAGCAGGGCCGCACACAGGACCGCGAGCTTGCGCATGATCGCAGCGTAGCCGTCGCGGCGGCGGGACCGGGGCGAGCCGGGCGAACCAGCCGCCCGCCGAGTTCTGCGACCGGGTGCTCGTCAGCGCGCGCGTTCGATCGCCCGCACCCGGACGCGCGCCGACTCCTGGTGACTCAACAGCCGCCGCCCCAGTGAGGGGGTGCGCGGCTCGTGCCGGGCCGCCCAGGTGCGCAGTGCCGCGGCCAGCGCCGGACCGTGCCCGGTGGTCACGGCGTAGCGGTCGGCGGCGGTCTCGGCGACCCGCGAATAGGCCGCGCGCGCCAGGGGTTCCACCACCAACAGCACCGCGAACACCCCGACGCCGGGCAGCCCGAGCCGGTAGCCCACCGCCAGCAGCAGCGCGGGCAGCAGCAGTGCGCCGAGGGCGGCGCGCACCGGCAGGGCGTAGGGGCCCAGCGTGTCCAGCGGGCGGCCGAGCAGGGTGAGCAGCCGCCACAGCACCGTCACCGGCCAGGCGCACCAGTCCCGGCACAGCCGCAACCGAGGATCGGTGCCCGCGTGGTGGCCCAGCGATTGGGCCAGCACCGCCCGGATCTGCGCGGCGGACAGATGCTCGAGCGCCCAGCTGGTGACGGCGAGGGCGCGGGCGGGGACGGCCCGCGCGCTGACCCGCTCGCACTCCTGCACCCACAGCGGGTAGTTCTCTCCCGGTACCCCGGAATCCGCGGCGACGGCGTGCCATTCGCGATTCAGGCGCAACGCCTCGTCGACGCCGGGACGGCGGTAGTCGTGCAGGATCGCGCTCGCCTTCTCCCGGTCGGGCGCATACCAGGCGACCCAGACCAGCGCCACCCCGTACAGCAGCCAGGCACCACCCACCGCGAGCACGGCCCAGGAGCCCCACAGGGCGCCCGCCGTGCCCGCGATGAGCAGGCTGAGCAGGACGGTCGGCAGCGTCAGCACCGACGCGACGATCACAGACACGAGACGACATCGTACGGATCGTCGTCGCGGGCGAGCACCGAGTTCCTGGACGCGTCAACGGAAGTCGCCGACGGCGCCGGTGGGGGCGTTCAGCGGAAGTCGCGGGAGGTGGAGGCCATGTTCAGGCTCAGCTGCTCCACGTGCTCGGCCGTCACGCTGACCGCGCCTTCCGCGTTCTGCACCCGCCCGCGCACCAGCAACGCCGAAGACCCTTGTGCCACTGCGCGATAGCGCTTCCACAGGCCTGGCGAGCAGGCCACGTTCACCATGCCGGTCTCGTCTTCCAGATTGAGGTAGGTGACCCCGCCCGCGGTCGCCGGGCGCTGCCGGTGCGTGACCGCGCCACCCACCAGCACGCGGGAACCGTCGGGCACGTCGAGCAGCCCGGCGGCGGGGATCACCCCGAGTGCGTTCATCCGCTCGCGCAGGAACTCGGTCGGATAGCTGCCCGGCGAGACACCGGTGGCCCACACGTCGGCGGCGGCCAGTTCCAGCGCGCTCATGCCGGGCAGGGCGGGCGCCACGGTGGCCGCGCCGGTGC
>NZ_JARWRU010000222.1 GCF_029867845.1 Nocardia farcinica
CAGCGCGGGGCCGGGGCCGGGCGCGCCGGGCGCCTGGCCCGGGCCGGGCTGCATGCTCCAGGGCTCCGGCGCCCGGAAGGAGTGCCCGGGGGCGGGCGGCGTCGGCCACGAACCGCCGGTGGCCGTGGTGCCGGCCGGAGGGGAGGACTCGGCCGGGGCGGCGGGGAGACCGTCTCCGCCCGCGGGCTCGCCGGTACCGGTGGGATCGTGCCTACCCGCGTGATGGCCCTTATCCGCGTGATCGTCCTTATCCGCGTGATCGTCCTTGTCGCGGCCGCCGAAGAATCGGCGCTTCTTCTCCTTGCGCCCGGCGTCCTCGCCCGAGGAACGGCCGCGCCTGCGCTTGGGGGCGGGCTCGTCGTCGATGAGTTCGTCGTGCGGCAGGTTCTGTACGGGCGGCGCGTCGTAGCTGTCGCCGACATCGCTTTCCGACAGCCAGGGCGGGAGCATGGGCAGCCCGTCGTCGATACGACTCACGGGCGCTCCCTGCGCTGCCTCACGACGTCCCCCTGGTAGAACTACTGGCCCGGATCTCCGACTGTCTCGACTGCTTCAGTTTAGGGGACCACATCCCCGCCCCGTGGCCCACATCCGCCACCCGCGGACGCGGCGGGCGCGCGCCGGGCGTGGCGAGGACCCCCTGCACGGCCGGAGGGAAGGGCCTTTTTGCCTGATCGCCGTGAGGTCGGTAAGCTCGTGTGGCGGTGCACCATGCGCCGACTGCTCCGCGTGCAAGCTGTTCGGTGTGCCATCGGGTGATCCCCGACGGGTACATCCAAGCAGAAACCCTGCGAACGGCAAGCGCGCGGACAACCATCCAGGCACACAAACCAGGTTCGAGCGGCTGCGGCCGCCTCCGGGCCGGGAGCGCGGAGGACATGGCGAAGAAAGACGGGGCCATCGAGGTCGAGGGTCGGGTTGTCGAACCGCTGCCCAATGCGATGTTCCGGATCGAGCTCGAGAACGGGCACAAGGTTCTCGCGCACATCAGCGGGAAGATGCGGCAGCACTACATTCGCATCCTTCCCGAGGACCGCGTGGTCGTCGAGCTCTCGCCCTACGACCTGTCCCGCGGCCGCATCGTTTACCGCTACAAGTGAGGTCGGGTCCCGGATCGCACCGGGGCGCGGCTCGGCGAGACCGGGCCTGCGGCGCGATGACGCGCGGCGCCCGGAATCCCCTATAGAGACTTCCCCAGCCCGTCGGCTGGGGAAAAACTGTGTTCACACCCTGTGGACCCACAACAGATTGGACGGACGTGAAGGTTCAGCCGAGCGTCAAGAAGATCTGCGAGAAGTGCAAGGTGATCCGCCGTAACGGGCGGGTCATGGTGATCTGCGACAACCTGCGCCACAAGCAGCGCCAGGGCTGATCGCGTTTCACCACCGGGCACCGATCGCCTGATCGGCTTGGCCAGAGAAAAGAAGAACTCCCAGCTCCAGCCGCACGCTGTGGAAATTCGGGCCCTCCGCCAGGAGACAACCCGGGGCGTGCGCGCCAACCACCGGTACGGAGGCCGGTGCCCCGAATCAACAGACGCGGGGACGGACAGGGAGCAGACCTCCGACAACGATTAAGGAACTGCCACCATGGCACGTCTGATGGGCGTCGATCTCCCGCGCGAGAAGCGCATGGAGATCGCGCTGACCTACATCTACGGCATCGGCCGTACCCGCTCCAAGGAGATCCTCGAGGCCACCGGCGTCAGCCCGGACCTGCGTTCGAAGGATCTGAGCGACGACGACCTGACCAAGCTCCGCGACTACATCGAGGCCTCGGAGTTCAAGGTCGAGGGTGATCTGCGCCGCGAGGTGCAGGCCGACATCCGTCGCAAGATCGAGATCGGCTGCTACCAGGGTCTGCGCCACCGTCGCGGTCTGCCGGTGCGCGGCCAGCGCACCAAGACCAACGCGCGCACGCGCAAGGGTCCGAAGAAGACCGTCGCCGGCAAGAAGAAGTAAGGGATCCGCATGCCTCCGAAGAGTCGGGCTACGGGCCCGAAGAAGACCCAGAAGGCGCGTCGCAGGGACAAGAAGAACGTCCCGCACGGCAACGCGCACATCAAGAGCACGTTCAACAACACGATCGTGTCGATCACCGACCCCAACGGCAACGTCATCTCCTGGGCGTCCTCGGGTCACGTCGGCTTCAAGGGTTCGCGCAAGTCGACCCCGTTCGCCGCTCAGCTGGCCGCCGAGAACGCGGCCCGCAAGGCGCAGGAGCACGGCGTCAAGAAGGTCGACGTGTTCGTCAAGGGCCCCGGTTCGGGCCGCGAGACCGCGATCCGTTCGCTGCAGGCCGCCGGCCTGGAAGTGGGCACGATCTCCGATGTCACCCCGCAGCCGCACAACGGCTGCCGTCCGCCCAAGCGGCGTCGCGTCTAGCGGGAAAGGAATAGCGAACAATGGCTCGTTACACAGGCCCTATCACCCGCAAGTCGCGTCGTCTGCGCGTCGATCTCGTCGGCGGTGACCAGGCGTTCGAACGTCGCCCCTACCCGCCCGGCCAGCACGGCCGCGCGCGGATCAAGGAGAGCGAGTACCTGCTCCAGCTGCAGGAGAAGCAGAAGGCCCGCTTTTCCTACGGCGTGATGGAGAAGCAGTTCCGTCGCTACTACGAAGAGGCCAACCGCCAGAAGGGCAAGACGGGTGACAACCTGCTGCGCCTGCTGGAGACCCGCCTCGACAACGTGGTGTACCGCGCCGGTCTGGCCCGTACCCGCCGCCAGGCTCGTCAGCTCGTCAGCCACGGCCACTTCCTGGTCAACGGCGTGAAGGTCGACGTGCCCAGCTACCGCGTCTCCCAGTACGACATCATCGATGTCAAGGAGAAGTCGCTGTCGACCCTGCCGTTCCAGGTGGCGCGCGAGACCCTCGGCGACCGGCCGGTTCCCGGCTGGCTCCAGGTCATCCCGGGCCGTCTGCGGAT
The DNA here is from genome assembly GCF_029867845.1 of Nocardia farcinica. Taxonomy (GTDB): domain Bacteria; phylum Actinomycetota; class Actinomycetes; order Mycobacteriales; family Mycobacteriaceae; genus Nocardia; species Nocardia farcinica_A. Next base: position 2,929 of record NZ_JARWRU010000222.1, read on the forward strand.
CCTGGTCCACCAGGAGCCCGAGCGCGCGCAGATCGACGTGCCGCTGCAGGAACAGCTGATCGTCGAGTACTACTCGAAGTAAACCGAGTACTCGTATCAGCGCGCTGTGCCGCTGGTGTGCGGCCCGTAGACGCCGAGCGGCCGCCCCCAACCCCAGAAACCTGGGGGCAAAAATCGGGCGCCCCAGAAGGAGGAAGATCCTCATGCTGATTTCCCAGCGACCGACGCTGACCGAAGAGGTCGTCGCCGAGAACCGGTCGAAGTTCACCATCGAGCCGCTCGAGCCGGGCTTCGGCTACACCCTCGGCAACTCGCTGCGGCGGACCCTGCTGTCCTCCATCCCGGGGGCGGCGGTCACGAGCATCCGCATCGACGGCGTTCTGCACGAGTTCACCACCGTCCCCGGCGTGAAGGAGGATGTCACCGACATCATCCTGAACCTCAAGGGCCTGGTCGTGTCCTCGGAGGAGGACGAGCCGGTCACCATGTACGTCCGCAAGCAGGGCCCTGGCACCGTCACCGCCGGTGACATCGTCCCGCCTGCCGGGGTCGTGGTGCACAACCCGGACATGCACATCGCCACCCTGAACGACAAGGGCAAGCTCGAGATCGAGCTCGTCGTCGAGCGGGGCCGCGGCTACGTGCCCGCCGTGCAGAACAAGGCGTCCGGCGCGGAGATCGGCCGGATTCCGGTGGACTCGATCTACTCGCCGGTGCTCAAGGTGACCTACAAGGTCGAGGCGACCCGTGTCGAGCAGCGCACCGACTTCGACCGGCTCATCCTGGACGTGGAGACCAAGAACTCCATCAGCGCGCGGGACGCGCTCGCCTCGGCGGGCAAGACCCTGGTCGAGCTCTTCGGCCTGGCCCGCGAGCTGAACGTCGAAGCCGAGGGCATCGAGATCGGCCCCTCGCCGGCCGAGGCGGATCACATCGCCTCGTTCGGCCTGCCGATCGAGGATCTGGACCTCACCGTCCGGTCCTACAACTGCCTCAAGCGCGAGGGTGTGCACACGGTGGGCGAGCTGGTGGCCCGCACCGAGTCGGACCTGCTGGACATCCGCAACTTCGGTCAGAAGTCCATCGACGAGGTCAAGGTCAAGCTGCACGCGCTCGGCCTCTCGCTCAAGGACAGCCCGGCGTCGTTCGACCCGTCCTCCGTGGTGGGCTACGACGCGAGCACCGGAACGTGGAGCGACAGCGGCACTTTCAGCGACAACGACGGCGGCGAGCAGGACTACGCCGAGACCGAACAGCTCTAGGCGGCTGGGGTAGGCAACCCAGGTCGGCCTTGACCCGCGGCGTGAGCGAACGGGCCCGGAGGCGGTAGCGAAGCGTCACCACGAAGGGCCCCGCGAACGCCGCAATCAGACACAGGAGAACAACAATGCCTAAGCCCAAGAAGGGTGCCCGCTTCGGCGGGTCGGCGTCGCACCAGAAGGCGATCTTCGCCAATCTGGCGACGGCGCTCTTCGAGCACGGCCGGATCACCACGACCGAAGCCAAGGCCAAGGCCGTGCGTCCGTACGCCGAGAAGCTCATCACCAAGGCGAAGGGCGGCACTCTGGCCGACCGTCGCGAGGTGCTGAAGGTCATCCGCAACAAGGACGTCGTCCACACGCTCTTCGCGGAGATCGGCCCGTCGTTCGAGGGTCGCGAGGGTGGCTACACCCGCATCACCAAGACGCTGCCCCGCAAGGGTGACAACGCGCCGATGGCGATCATCGAGCTGGTCCGCGAGAAGACCGTGACCAACGAGGCCGAGCGCGCCCGCCGCGTGGCCGCCTCCAAGAAGGCCGAAGAGGCCCCGGCCGAGGCCGCGGCCGACGAGGCCACGGCTGACGAGGCCACGGCGGAGTCGACCGAGGCGAAGGCGGACGAGGCCACCGAGGCCGCGGCCACCGAGGACAAGAAGGAAGCCTGATCTGACTCGGGATTCCGGCAATGAGCCCGTCGCCCCTCCGGGCGGCGGGCTCATTCGCGTACGGCTCGACATCGCCTACGACGGCACCGATTTCACCGGCTGGGCCCGCCAGCCCGGCCTGCGCACCGTGCAGGGAGTGCTCGAGGACGCGCTGTCGAAGGTGTTCCGCGAGCCGATCCAGCTGACCGTCGCCGGCCGCACGGACGCGGGCGTGCACGCCGAAGGCCAGGTCGCGCACTTCGACACCTCGGCCGAGTTCGACGGCCCGAAGCTGGTGCACCGGCTGGCCAGGTTCCTGCCGAAGGATGTGCGGGTCACCGGTGCCAGGCCCGCGCCCGCCGACTTCGACGCCCGCTTCTCCGCCATCCGGCGGCACTACGTCTACCGGCTCACCACCGCCCCCTACGGCGCGTTGCCGCTGGCGGCGCGGCACGTGGTCGCCTGCAAGCCCGTGGTCGATCTCGACGCCATGCGCGCGGCCTCGCGACAACTGCTCGGGCTGCACGATTTCGCCGCCTTCTGCCGTCGCCGTGAGGGCGCGACCACGGTGCGCGAACTCCAGCGCTACGAGTGGGAGCGCCACGGCGACCTGCTGATCGCGCACGTGAGCGCGGACGCCTTCTGCTGGTCGATGGTGCGCAGCCTGGTCGGCGCCGTCCTGGCGGTGGGGGAGGGCAGGCGCAGCCCGGACTGGGTGGGCGGTCTGCTGACCGAGACCCAGCGCTCCAGCGCGGTGACCGTGGCGCCCGCGCACGGGCTCAGCATCGTCGCCGTCGACTATCCGGCGGACGAGGACCTGGCCGTGCGCCACGCGCAGACCAGGGAGATTCGCACCGTGCCCGCGCCGGAGGGCTGCAGCGGCGCAAGATACGCGCGGCCCGTCACCCGTTAACCCCAGTCGCGG
>NZ_JARWRU010000223.1 GCF_029867845.1 Nocardia farcinica
GGTCGTTTCGATTTCTCTACCCAATGCACGTCGAGGATATTGACGGTCCCCCGGCGATCGTCTGGTATATCGGCGGCGGCGGGCTGCGTGGACATCGCGCGGGCAGCGGGGCCGGAACACCTTTCCAGGCGTTTTCCGACCCGTGAGAAGGGTCGATTGACCTGGGCGTACGCCGGCCGGTCGGATAGCCGCCATGGAGACACAGTCCGTGAACAACGCTGCGTCGAGCGAGGTCGTCATCGTCGGCGCGGGACCCACCGGTCTGATGCTGGCGAACATTCTCGGCGGCTACGGCCGGTCGGTCACCGTGCTGGAGGCCATGGACCGGCTCATCGACTATCCGCGCGGCGTCGGGCTCGACGACGAGTCGTTCCGCACCATCCAGACCGTCGGCCTGGTGGACGCGGTGCGCCCGCACACCAGCCCGCAGCACATCATGCGGCTGGTCAACGGCGCGGGCAAGGTCGTGCTGGTCAACGATCCGCACACCGACGAGTTCGGGTGGGCGCGCAAGCACGCGTTCATCCAGCCGGAGGTCGACCGGGCCCTGTACGAGGGCCTGACCCGCTTCCCCCATGTGCGGGTGCTGTTCGGGCACCGGGTCGAAGAGGTCGTCGAGGATTCCGGTTCGGTCACCGCGATCGCGCTGGTCACCGGCGAGGACGGGGAGGTGGCCGAGCGCCGCTTCCAGGCGCGCTATCTGGTCGGCTGCGAGGGCGGCAAGTCGCCGACCCGCAAGCGGCTGGGCGTGACGTTCGACGGCGAGTCCCCGCCGACCCGCTGGCTGGTCGTGGACGTGGCCAACGATCCGCTCGGCACCCCGAACGTCTTCCTCGGCGCCGACCCCAAGCGACCCTACGTCTCGATCGGCCTGCCGCACGCGGTGCGCCGCTGGGAGTTCATGCTGCACGACGGCGAGAGCGAGGAGCAGGTCACCGAGCAGGCGTTCGTGGACGCCCTGCTCGCCGATCACGTGCCGGATCCCGCTGACCTCCAGGTGATCCGCCGCCGGGTGTTCACCCACCACGGCCGGGTCGCCTCCAGTTTCCGCAAGGGCCGTCAGCTCGTCGCGGGCGACGCCGCGCACCTGATGCCGGTGTGGATGGGCCAGGGCTGGAACTCCGGCATGCGCGACGCCACCAATCTCGGCTGGAAGCTGGCGGCCGTGCTCTCCGGTCAGGCCGAGGACACGCTGCTGGACACCTATACCACCGAGCGCAGGGACCATGCCAAGGCCATGGTCGAGCTGTCGCTGACCTTCGGCAAGTACATCAAGATCACCAACCCGGCGCTGGCGCTGGCCCGGGACGCCGTCAGCTCGGTGCTCAACCTGTTCCCCCAGGTGAAGAGCTACTTCGCGGAGATGCGGTTCAAGCCGATGCCGCGCTACACCGAAGGTGTGCTGGCCGACCCGACGACGCGCGAATCCGGCCGCGCCCGTCCCGAACTGACCAGCGGGCTGGTGCCGGTGCGGACGGCGAACACCAAGGTCTCGCCGGTGGGCGTGCAGTTCCCGCAGCCGCGCGTCAACACCGCCGGGGCGGAGAATGTGTTGCTCGACGACGCCATCGGCAACTGGTGGTCGGTCATCGTCTGGGGCAACAGCCCCAAGGACGTGCTGCCCGAGGAGTCGCTGGCCACGCTGCGCGCCCTCGGCGCCCGGCTGGTCGCGGTGGTCCCGGAGACCCAGCGCGCCTGGGCCGAGACCTACATGGACCCCGACGTGCTCGTCCTCGGCGACCACACCGGACGGATGAAGCAGTGGTTCGACGACCGGCCCACCCCGCTGGTGTTCGTGCGCCCCGACCGGTTCGTCGCCGGCGCGTGCCTGACCCAGCACGCGCCGGAAACCCTCGACGCCATCCTGCGGGCGATGTCGTTCACCGGCCGCACCGCCGACGCGATCACCGCCTCCGAACCGCTCGCCGCCCGCAACTGCCCCACAGGAGCCCTCTCGTCATGACCACGGCCATCCCCGCCTACACCACCGACGCCTTCTTCGGCCTCGAGGACAAGTGGATCGAGACCGCCCCCGGCGAGCTCACCCACTACCACGAGCTCGGCGCGGGCACTCCCGTGCTGTTCCTGCACGGCTCGGGCACCGGCGTCACCGCCGCCGCCAACTGGTGGCTGAACCTGCCGGTCCTCGCCGAGAACGCCCGCTGCATCGCCATCGACTCGATCGGCTACGGCCAGACGATCGTCGCCGACGGCACCGCCTACGGCATCAAGGAGTGGGTGCGCCACGCGGTGCGGGTGCTCGATGCCCTCGGCATCGAGAAGACCTGGATCGTGGGCAACTCGCTGGGCGGCTGGCTGGCCTTCCAGTTCGCCATCGACTTCCCCGAGCGGCTGCTCGGCATCGTGTCCATGGGCACCGGCGGCGCGAAGCTGACCGGCGCGCTGGCCGGGCACTCGAACCCGACCCTCACCCCGGCGGGCATCCGCAAGACCCTCGAGCTGTTCGTGGTGGACAAGTCGCTGGTCACCGACGAGCTGGTGGAGCTGCGCTACCGGTCCGCGCTCAACGACACCGCGAGCGACCGGCTCGCCGAGGTGGTCGCCGCCCGCGATCGCGACCGCATCGAGCTGCCGCTCGACTTCGAGGTGCTGTCGCGGCTCGAGCTGCCGGTGCTGCTCATCCACGGCGTGCAGGACGCGGTGATCCCGGTGTCGCGCACCTGGGAACTGTTGAACGTGATCCCCGGCGCGGACGCGCACATCTTCAGCCGGTGCGGGCACTGGTCGCAGGTGGAGCGCGCCGACGACTTCAACGAGGTCGTGGCGCGGTTTCTCGCCGCGCACGGCGCGTCCCGCTGAGCCCGGCGCGGTGAGAAAGGAGTTCCGGTCATGACACAGGCGCTGGTGTGCATGTCGCACAGTCCGCTGCTCGGTCGCACCCACCCGCCCGCGGAGGTGGTCGCCGCCGTGGACGCCGCCTTCGAGCAGGTGCGGGCGTTCGTGCGCGATTTCGATCCCGATGTCGTCGTCAACTTCGGCCCCGACCACTACAACGGCTTCTTCTACGATCTGATGCCGCCGTACTGCATCGGCCTGGCCGCGCACGGCGTCGGCGACTACGGCTCGTTCTCCGGCGAGCTGAACGTGCCCTACGCGACCTCGGAAGCGTTGGCGCAGCACGTGATCGACCGTGGCGTCGATGTGGCCATCTCGCGGCGGATGCAGGTCGACCACGGCGCGGTGCAGCCGATGGAGATCATCTACGGCGATGTGGCGGCCAAGCCGGTCGTCCCGGTCTTCGTCAACTCGGTGGCCAGGCCGTTCGTGGCCATGTCGCGCATCAGGGCGTTCGGCGCGGCCATCGGCAGCTTCTTCCGGGAGACCGATCAGCGGGTGCTGTTCCTCGGCTCCGGCGGGCTCTCGCACGATCCGCCGGTCCCCCGCCTGGACACCGCCTCCGACGCCCAGCGCGAATTCCTCACCGCCGGACGCAATCCCACCCCGGAGTTCCGCGCCGCGCGCGAGGAGAACACCACCAGGACCGCGATCGCCTTCGCCGCGGGCGAGGCCGACATCATGGACCTCAACCCGGCATGGGACCTGGCGTTCCTGGATGTGTGCCGGTCGGGCCGGGTCGAGGACTTCGACGCCTACACCGCCGACGGCATGGACGCCGAGGCCGGGCACTCCTCGCACGAGGTGCGCACCTGGGTCGCGGCCTACTCCGCGCTGCGCGCCTGCGGCGAGTACCGCGTCGGCTACGAGTTCTACCGCCCCATCAAGGAATACATCGCCGGCTTCGGCGTCACCACCGCGACACTGCGACGGGAACAATGACCACACACATCTCCGTGCCCCCGGCCGCCATCGGCTCCGCGGCGCAGCGGCTCGAGCGCGCCTTCGCCGAGCGCACGCCGTGCGAGCCGGTGCGCGACCTGCTCGGCACCGACGACATCGCCGCCGCCTACGCGGTGCAGCAGCGCCTGGTGCAGGCCCGCCTCGACGCGGACGCGATCATCACCGGCCGCAAGATCGGCCTGACCTCCCCCGCCGTGCAGGCCCAGCTCGGCGTGGACCAGCCGGACTTCGGCGTGCTCTTCGCCGACATGGACGTCTCCGCGCTCGACGAGGTGCCCAGCGCCCGGCTGTTGCAGCCGAAAGCGGAGGCGGAGATCGCCTTCCGGCTCGGCGCCGACCTGGCCGAGGGCGAACTGGATCTCGCGCAGGTGCGCGCGGCCGTCTCCGGTGTGGTCGCCGCGCTCGAGATCGTCGACTCCCGGGTCGCGGGCTGGGACATCACCATCACCGACACCGTGGCCGACAACGCCTCCTCCGGCCTGTACGTGCTGGGCGAGCGGTGGTTCACCCTCGACGAGGTGGAGCCACGCGAGGTCACCATGCGCATGTTCGTCGACGACCAGCTGGTCTCCAGCGGCGACGGCGCGGCCTGCCTCGGTGATCCGCTGATCGCGCTGGCCTGGCTGGCGCGCACCGCCCGCGAGTACGGGCAGCCGCTGCGGGCCGGGCAAGTCGTGCTCTCCGGCGCGCTTGGCCCGATGGCGCCCACCCCGCCCGGCACCGTCGTCCGCGCCGAGCTGAGCACGCTCGGCACCGTCACCGCGCGATTCTCGAAGGACAGGTAGATGACCAGCAAGACCAAGGTCGCGATCATCGGCTCGGGCAATATCGGCACCGACCTGATGATCAAGGTGATCCGCAATTCCGACGTCCTGGCGATGGGCGCGATGGTCGGCATCGACCCGGAATCCGACGGCCTGGCCCGCGCGGCCCGGCTGAAGGTGCCCACCACCGCCGAGGGCGTGCAGGGGCTCATCGCCATGGACGGCTTCGACGACATCGAGATCGTCTTCGACGCCACCTCCGCCAAGGCGCACGAGGCCAACGCGGCGGCGCTGGCCCCCTACGGCAAGCTGCTGGTGGACCTGACCCCCGCCGCCATCGGCCCGTTCGTGGTGCCGGTGGTCAATCTCGAGCAGCAGCTCGCGGCGGGCGCGAACAACCTGAACATGGTGACCTGCGGCGGTCAGGCGACCATCCCGATGGTGGCGGCGATCTCCGCGGTCACCCCGGTCGCCTACGCCGAGATCGTCGCCTCCATCGCCTCGAAGTCGGCGGGCCCCGGCACCCGCGCCAATATCGACGAATTCACCGAGACCACCTCGCACGCCATCGAGCAGGTCGGCGGGGCGGCGCGCGGCAAGGCCGTCATCATCCTGAATCCGGCCGAGCCGCCGATGCTCATGCGCGACACCGTGTTCGCGTTGATCGGCGAGGCCGACCACGACGCGGTGCGCGCCGCGGTGCTGGCGATGGTGGACCGGGTCGCGGAGTTAGTGCCCCGCGACCGCCGCAAGCC
>NZ_JARWRU010000224.1 GCF_029867845.1 Nocardia farcinica
GCGGGGGGGGACACCGCCATCAGCGGGTTGGGCGCAATGCTGCGGGCACTCGTCTTAGATCGCCGGGCCGGCGGGGGTGCGCCCGGGCGGTCAGGGCGACCTCGACGCGGGGTCGTGACCACCGCACCGGTGGCCGCGGCCCCGCGTCTCTGCGGTGGCGACGCCACGCCTGCGCCGCCACGGCCCGGCAGCGGCGCGCGCCCGTCCGGCGAACCATGACATGTCGCTCTCGTCACACCAGGCCTCCTCAGCTATCGATCATCGGCTCGCACCGCCGGAGCGGGCCTCTCGCCGCCGGGACGGATCGACGGTGATAGCGGATGCCCTCGCGCCGCCCGCGGGGCCAGGATCGGGCATTTCACCCGCCCGCCACCCCCGTCGCGACGTTCCGGCACGCCCGGCGAAACTGGTTGCGCCCGATTCCCGTGCTTGACTCCGGTGTGACCCACGCGGCAGACTCCCCCGAGACCGGACAGCGTTGTCCGGTCGCTCTACTTCTACTCGAGGGTTGTCATGTCGGTAATCACGCGCCGGTCCGTGCTGACCGGAGCAGCCGCGGCCGGGGTACTGGCCGTGGGTTCCTGGAACGCCAGCGGACGCCAGGCGGTCGCGCCGCGCGGCAATCAGATCCCGATGGTCTTCGAGGACCACCGCGTCGTCGTGGTCGGTTCCGGCTTCGGCGGCGGCATCAGCGCGCTGCGGCTCGCCCAGGCGGGCGTGCCGGTGACGGTGCTCGAACGCGGCCTGCGCTGGCCCACCGGGCCCAACTCCGAGACCTTCCCGCGCGCCTCCGCGCCGGACAAGCGGCTGCTGTGGTACCGGAGCAATCCGAACCTGTTCGGCACCCCGCTCGTCTTCGAGCCCTACACCGGCCTGATCGAGGCGGTGGCCGGGGAGAACATGACCGCGCTGTGCCCCTCGGGCGTCGGCGGCGGCTCGCTGGTCTACCAGGGCATGTCGCTGCAACCGGACCGCGAGGTGTTCGCCGCGCACTTCCCCGCAGGCATCGAATGGGACGTGCTCGACCGGGTGCACTACCCCCGGGTCGCGCGCATGCTCGGGCTGGCGGTGGCGCCCGACGAGCTGGTCGAACACCCGAACTACCTGGCCGCGCGGGTCTTCGCCGACCATGTGCGCCGCGCCGGGCTGCCGCTCGAGAAGATCCCCATGCCGATCGACTGGAACTACGCGCTGGCCGAGCTGCGCGGGGAGATGAAGCCCAGCTACACCAACGGCGACGGCGCGATGGGGGTCAACAACGGCGGCAAGAACTCCGTCGACGTCACCTACATCGCCGCCGCCGAGGCCACCGGACTGGTGCAGGTCCAGACGCTGCACGAGGTCACCGACGTCGAGCGCGCCCCGGACGGCCGCTGGAACATCCACGTCGACCGCCTCGACACCACCGGCACGGTGGTGGAACAGAAGATCCTCACCGCGGGCACGCTGATCATGGCCGCGGGTTCGGTCAACACCACCAAGCTGCTGGTGCGCGCCAAGGCCACCGGCCGCATCCCCGACCTGCCCGACGCCGTCGGCGAGGGCTGGGGCACCAACGCCGACCGCATCTACGTCTGGCACAACCCGGGCGCGCACTTCGGTCAGGCCCAGGGCGGTCCCGTGGTGTACGGCAGCAAGAACTGGGCGGAGCCGGAGAGCGCGTGCACGCTGGTGCAGGCCTCCATCCCGCCGCTGCAGATCGATCCGCAGAGCACCATGATGGTCGGCTACGGCGTCAGCCGCGACCGCGGCCGCTTCACCTACGACGAAGCGGCGGGCGAGGCCAGGCTGTACTGGCCCGCCGACGGCGACTCGCACATCCAGAACACCAGGATCGGACCGCTGGCCCACCGCATCGCCGGGCCGGACACCACCCTGCTGGACACCAACGCCGTGTTCCCGTCAACCTGGCACGCCCTCGGCGGCGCCTGCATGGGCACGGTCTGCGACGTCAACGGCCGGGTGCTCGGCCAGCGCGGCCTGTACGTGCTCGACGGCGCGCTCATGCCGGGCAACACCGCCGCCTGCAACCCGTCGATGACCATCGCCGCGGTGGCCGAGCACGCCATGGACACCCTGGTGGCCGAGGACGTGGGCACCGTCATCTGATCCCCGTGCCGGCCGAGCTGGGGGCGGCCCGGCACCCGCGACACCGGGGGGGGGGGGGGGGGGGGGGGGGGGGGCGCCCCCCCGCGGGGGGCCCCCCCCCCCGCCCCCGCGCGGGGGGGGGG